>DKKK01000114.1 GCA_002455215.1 Anaerolineales bacterium UBA6668
TCACTTATTTTGGGTCACTACCTCACACCAACCAATTTATCTACGCTTTGCGACATTCTTTGGCGATACGCCGCGCACAAACTGGGCAAGCGCACGATCTACCACCTTTGAAAAAGGTAGAGTTGGCGCCTTTATGTTGGGCCACAGAACGCCCGCTGGTAAGTGTGATAGTACCGACCTATAATCGCGCCCCCATCATTGGGCAAGCGTTGGAGAGCATTTTTGCCCAAACCTATACCAATATTGAAGTTATCGTGATTGATGATGGTTCAACCGATGGCACAGCCGAAATTGTGCAATCTTTTGCAGGTGTACGCTATCACTTTCAAAGCAATCATGGCGCGGCAAGCGCTCGCAACACCGGTTTACAATTGGCACAGGGCAATTTCATCGCATTTTTAGATTCGGACGATTCATGGGAATCAAACAAATTGCTACAACAAGTTGAATTGTTGCTCAGTCGCCCCCAGTTAGATTTTGTCTTAGGGCAAGTACAGCATTATCTTGACAAAGATACCCCCGTCCCCAAAAGTTGGGTAAGACCCAGTCTATTTTTACAGCCGTACAATGGTTATTTATTAAGTTGTTTACTTGCCAAGCAAACCTGCTTCGCGCAAGTGGGTAAATTTGACTCGACCTTCCAAGTGAGTGAAGATGCCGATTGGTTTTTTCGGGCACGCGATGCAGGGTTACAATCAGTTGTCTTGCAAGACGTGGTGCTACACCGCAAGATTCATAACGGCAACTTAACCCACCGTACCCAAGAAATTCAAAAAACGCTCCTTCAACTGACACGTTCTTCGCTTCAGCGCAAACGTTTAGCCGCCATTAAAGCCACGGTTCCATGAACAACCGCACATTCCAAATAATCCGCTTCATTTTTGCGGCATGGGTCTGGCGAGTTTTTCAATTTTGCCAAAAATGTTTGCCGATTAAGCCGTCTGCGCCAGATGCGCTACTACTCATTGCCCAAATTTCTCCCCAAATGCACTTTATTTATAGCAAATTGAAGTATGGAAACAAATTGCTATTTGAAAAAAAACATCTCAAGCTCATGGAGAAATTTTCACAGCCCAATACCGCCCCCGTTCAAAAGGTTTTGGCTTCTCTGATTGCTACACAGACCGGTAACACCCCATTGATGGAAGAGCAACTTCACCAAGTGCTGGTACAAACAAACCCACAATGGAAAAATCAAACTTCCCTTGATAGCCCAGCCGATTTTCCTGATTTTCTGCTTCTGGGGGTATTAAAGTGTGGAACAACCACCCTGAATGAGCAATTTAAAAAGCACCCCGATCTCGCCAATCCATTTAGCAAGGAGTTATTTTATTGGGGTGAAAGCATGTGTGGATACGGGTTAGAATGGTATCGGGCGGCATTCTTGCGAAAAAAACCGGGCGCAAGTTTTCACACCTATGAATGCACACCCAATTACTTTGCTAATCCTATCGCTATCGAACAAATATCAACTTACATGCCCCAAAAAAAGTTTATTGTGATGTTGCGAAACCCAGCAACGCGAGCCCGTTCTAGTTACTATTTCTTTAAAAAGCACGGCTGGGTCAAAGCCACTAGCTTTGATGAGATGGTGACACTGGAAACGTCTTTTTTGCAAAATGATCTTTCAATGATAACCAGCTATCACGTTCAGCATCTTCACCACGGGCTTTACGATTATTGGATACAAAAATGGCTGGAAAAGATTGCCAAAGAACAGTTTTTGTTTATTAAATTTGAGCAATTTATTAGCGAACCACAAAAAGAACTTAAGAAAATTTCGGGTTTTCTAGGTATCAAAGCATTTCCCAGTGTTCCCCTTCTACAATCGAACCCAACCCAATATCCTGGCAGTCAAGAGCAAGATTTACCCGCCTTACAAAAGCTGGAAGAATTCTACAAAAAACACAATGCCAAACTAACCGAATTGATAGGGAGTGAATTTAAATGGTAAATCCTTCTTCGCAAAGCGCACAATTATGAGCCAACTCTCCAATGATGAAATTTTATTGCTTACTGCCTGCCTACTGCCCAAAGAGCAAGCATTGCTCGCTTGGCAGGGGTGGATTGCCCGTAACAATATTGACAGCATCCCGTATGGCTGGGCGCGTTTGCTCCCACTGTTGTGGTGGAATCTGCATAAACACCAGATACAACACCCAGAAATGGCACGTTTACGGGGCTTGCAACGCCACCACTGGGCAAAAAACCAAACCCTATTCCAAACCTTGCCCGGCGTTTTACAAGCTTTCGCGGCTGACGGTATCCAAAGCATGTTACTCAAGGGAGTCGCATTGGCAACTCACTATTACCCGAGCATCGGCTTGCGCCCGATGGCAGATATAGACCTGTATGTCCCACCTGAAAAAGCAATTCGGGCAATTGAAATTTTACAAGCGACTGGTTGGAAAATCCTTGACCCAGCGGTACAAGCAATTTCGCCAGAATTTATTCAACACAAACATGCGCTCAGTTTTATAAATTCGCAGGGAAAAGAAATTGACTTACATTGGTATATCATGCCCGAAGCAATGAACTCGTCTGAAGATTTGCTGGTTTGGCAATCCGCAACAGACCTGCAAATCGGCAAAACCCAAGTAAAAATTCCCGCCCCCCATCACTTGCTACTGCATACTTGTGTGCATGGCGCTAAATGGAATCCGATTCACCCTATCCGCTGGGTAGCAGATGCCTACACCCTACTGCAAAAATGCGAAGATACGTTTAATTGGCAAGCTTTAGCAGAATCTGCTATCCGCCAAAAGCTGGCAATTCCACTGCACACCACCTTGCTCATCTTACGGGAATTTCAAGCCAATGTGCCTACCACAACACTCCAGCAATTATCGCTCAAAAATTTACCGCTAGAACAACGGGTGGAATATCGCCTCCACCAACACCCCAGCGGATACATTGGGTTGCGCCCAATTTTGCTATGGTTACGCTACTTAAGGGAAAAACAACCTATGAATCTGTGGGCAAAATTGTCGGGGTTTGTACCCTATCTGCGCACACATTGGGGCTTAACACATTATCGGCAAATGCCCGGTTTTGTATTTGGGGAAATCCAAAAAAGAAACCGTCAAATTCAAGCCCGGCGAAAAAAAACGGGATAACTTCCGCAAACTGCAAATGAAAACCCCCAACCACTGCCCGATTAGTGTCGTCATCGTCACCAGAAACCGTGCGAACTATTTAGCCGAAGCGCTGGCAAGTGTTTTCGCACAAACCCTATTGCCCAGCCAGATTGTTGTCGTTGATGGGCATTCTTCTGACAACACGAAAAAGGTGATTCAAGCGTGGGATGGAATCAACTACATATTACAAAACGGACTTGGGCTAGCAAGCGCACGCAATCAAGGTATGAAGCTTTGCACGGGCGAATGGATCGCTTTCTTAGACAGTGATGACCACTGGCATCCCGAAAAATTGGCGCACCAATATGCACAATTTTGCGATAACCCCACGCTGGATGCCTGCCTTTGCCAAGTACAATTCTATTTACAGGAAGAAACTGCCCCACACGTTGGCATCTTACACCAGCAAAACGAGCTTGTAAAAACTGGGCTAACCCCCGGAGCGCTCTTGATGCGGCAATCGGTCATAGAAGAAATCGGGCTGTTTGATGAAAGCCTGCAAATCGCCTGCGATTCGGACTGGTTTGCACGCTTACTCGACAGCACCCTAGCAAAGTTTCTCCTACCAAAAGTTTTGCTTTACAAACGCCTGCATGCTCATAATTTGAGCGCCAATGTGCAACAATATCGCTCGGAAGTTTTACAAATGTTAAAACGAAGTATCGCCCGCAAAAAACTTAAACAGCCTGCAAACAACACGCAATAAATGTATGTTTCTTAATACTGTCAGCAAATCAAAATTCGCGCAACCTCCTATGCCTTACCATCCCATTCACGTTGGCATTATCGGCGCGGGCATGTCCGCCCAAGTCTTTCACCTCCCCACCCTACTTACCACACCTGCCATGCAAGTGACGCACATCGTGGCACGCCAGCCCCCGACCTTTGCCCTTCCGCCACACATCAGCGTTCTGCCTACTGTTGAAGCGTTATTAAACACACCTACGCTGGACTTAGTCATCATTGCAACGCCCAACATCACCCACTACCCGTTTGCCAAACAAGCCTTGCTCGCAGGCAAGCATGTGGTAATTGAAAAACCATTTACCAATCACGTGGTAGAAGCGCAAGAACTCATCACACTCGCAAAACGACAAAACCGCCTACTATCCGTCTATCACAACCGGCGTTGGGATGGCGATTTCTTAACTGTCAAGCACATCTTGGCAAGTGGCTGGCTTGGGCAATGGGTGAGCTTTGAGTCACGCTTTGACCGCTTCCGCCCGCAACTCAAAGCCAATGCGTGGCGTGAACAAAACCTACCCGGCAGTGGCGTGCTGTTTGACCTAGCTCCGCACCTGATAGACCAAGCACTACAACTCTTTGGAATGCCCAAAACACTGCGAGCAGACCTACAAACCCAGCGAGATGGCGCAATAGTGGATGATTTTTTTGATGTGTGGTTGGGCTATGGCACATTGCAAGTGCGGCTTTCGGCGGGAATGCTGGTGCGCGATGTCAGTCCGCGCTTTGCTGTGCGTGGTACGCAGGGGATATTTACCAAATATGGCTTAGACCCGCAAGAAGCCCGCCTAAAAGCGGGCGAACTTCCCACCGCCAGCGACTGGGGGCAAGAACCAGCCGAACACTGGGGGCATCTGCAAGCTGAGTGCAACGGCTTGCACGTGCAAGGGCAAGTAAAAACACTGGCAGGCAATTACCCCGCCTTTTATAGAAATATCGCC
This sequence comes from Anaerolineales bacterium UBA6668, assembly GCA_002455215.1. Taxonomy (GTDB): domain Bacteria; phylum Chloroflexota; class Anaerolineae; order Anaerolineales; family UBA6668; genus UBA6668. The sequence continues at coordinate 4,823 of DKKK01000114.1, forward strand.
GCTGTGCTGAACGGTCAAGCTGAGCTCGCTGTTCAGCCGGAACAAGCCCTGCAAGTGATGCAATTATTGGAAATTGCACACCAGAGTAACAGCAAAGGTGAAACTGTCACAATTGAATATACTTAGCACGGTCACAGATTGCAGATTTTTGCTTTTTGGATAGAACGCAACGATTCAGTGCCAAGCAACCGCTTTGTCATTTCGAATGGGTGCTGACAACGTAATGTTAGCAAGAGTGAGAAATCTTTTATCTTCGGCACGGGTGGAAATTGCACTTTTTT
>DKKK01000029.1 GCA_002455215.1 Anaerolineales bacterium UBA6668
ATCCGGTGTTGTTTCTTAAGAAGCGGTGTTGGGCGATTTTCTGGGCTGAAGCGAGAGCCAATATTTACAATCGTTTATCTTGCGCTTTTCACTATTTTATTTACAGATACGCCAAGTAATAAGCCAATGGCTGAAACGGCAAAGATAAAAGCAGTATACATAAGAATTGAAGTGTAAGTGTTTGGATGTAATGTATCAGGTAAATCAAGCACTTTTTTAACGACGTGCGCCATTGACAGCCATAGCCACATCAAGCGATAGTGATTAAACCGTGCCATTTCCATAAGGCTTCAATACTTACTTGACTTTAGAGTTCATTGGAAGAAGTGCTTACCAAAAATATGAAACTGCTAGTAAAAAGGAAGCATGAAAAAACAATCCATNNCATTTTCCAGCAGTTTCGCCAACGATTATACCAACTATTCACTAAACGTGCAGATGCCGCCATAAACTTTATCGATGCACTGACCGTTGCTGGTCACGTATTATCCCCGTTGCACTTAGTGAAGAAGCACCATTCTGTCGTAAGTTTAGTTCCATTTACGATGCGTTAGATGAAGCAAAATTTGACGAAAGCGAATTGCGCACAACTTTGTATGAGAGCCAGCCGACTGACCTACCCACCGACAGGCAGGGTTGCGAAACAATCGGCGGATACGAAATCTATGCGATAGACACAACACCGGATGTACGACCAGAAGCGGAAACTTTAGAAGACCGTATCAACTTGAAAGCGCAAAAGAATGAGCCAGTGCAGATTGGACAAAAATTCTCCTGGTTGGCACGGCTCTTCAACCAGAATACTTCGTGGGTTGCGCCGTTGGATGTTCGGCGTGTGAGTAGCGAAAGTACGGACAGCAAAATCGCTACGGAACAAATACAAGTGCTAGCTCAGCACAATCAACGACCGAAAGTCATAGTAGCAGATAGTTTGTATGCGAACGCAGTATTTTTAGCTGTATTTCTGACAGTCCACTCAATCTTTGCTTTGGTTCGTCTGCGAAGTAGCGCGAATTTATTTGAAGCACTGGAAGCCAAAAAGCCGGGCAGTCGTGGCGTACCCCGTAAACATGGCGCAAAATTCAAAATGAGTTCACCGCGCCGAAAGCCAGATTGTACACAGATATTCTGGTTGGGTTCGCAACAAATACGTCTCAGCGCATGGCATAAATTGCATTTTCAAAAATTGACGAACTTAGTAGGGTTTGCGTTACAGGTTGAGTTTCTCAAAGCAGATGGGAGTTTGCGCTTTCAGCGACCGATGTGGTTATTTTGGACGGGAGCGGAAGACATTGCGTTACAAGATTTATGTCGAATGTACCTATGGCGATTTGCGATAGAACATGCATTTCGGTTTATGAAGCAAAAGTTAGGACTGAATGCCCATTGGTTGAGCAGTAATGATAAAATCCACAAATGGGTATGGTTGTGTGCGTTAGCATATTGGCAATTACTGTTTATGAGAGAAGAAGTAGAAGAGCTATCTGCGCCGTGGTATCCCGTCAGGCGAGACAGTGAAAACAAACTGGTAGTAACACCCGGGTAGGTACAAAGAGGGGCATGGCGATTTATTGCCAAGCTGGGTACACCAGCGAAATCACCCAGACCCCCCGGAAAAGGCAAAGGGCGTGCAAAAGGGTATCGCCCGGAACCAAGAACACGCTACGCAGTGGTATCCAAAAAACCAAAGGAGGCAAAAAATACCCTAAAAGCCGCGTAAGGGGGTGAGAAAGAGCAAAATCTTTGGGCAAGACCGTGTTTTTGAAAGAAAACACCGTTTTCGCATTCATCCTTAACGATCACTTGAACTCTAAAGTCAAGATACTTATTGCCGCAATGGGCAACGATATAACAATCACAATTGGACTGATTTCACCCTGAAATGAAAGGTTGCCCACAAAAGCAACTATTGCTCCGATTATAAGACCAGCAAAAATACGAATTTGTATACTCGATAATGGTCTCATTCGCTTTTGTTCCGAGCAGATTTTAGGGAAAACCATGTTACAACCCCAAAGGTAACTGCCAAAATGGGGAATGCTATTGCGCCAATATATGCTCCCTGTCCACCTGTATTTATAGTGGTCAATCCACGAGTTACAAGAAACAATCGAATTGTGTAGAAAAAGAAAAATAAACTTACTGCTCCAGAAATAATCCCTAAGCAATATAAAATAATGGATGGTATTTTCATTTTGTATTTTATTCCTTTCTGCTATAGATTTTGGTAAAGATGAATCCAAGATGCTTCCAAATCCTAGCGCAGACTATCAGGTCAATTGATTTTCCTGTCAAAATCTGTTCAGATTGCAAAGCGCCCAACGGTGCGGTACGCGCCGCTGAACGGCTTGCATTACCTGCCCGGGGCGGGTGTGGACTGCCACAAAATGGCACGCTTGCGAACAGGAAAAACTCGAAGCGTAGAAAATGCCCAGCGATAATTGAATCGCCAAATGGCGCAGAATCCCTAGCGTCCGATGCACCACAGCGCAGAATTCCGCCCTTTATGACAGCAGAAACGTGGGGCGTGTTCACACCACCTCCCCCTTTAGTATACTCCCAATCTGCAAGTTGGCAAGTTTTGCCAATCAGCCACCCCGCCCGTCGCCGTTTCTGAGAACGTCTCGACTTGCAATCTCAATCTTATGCTGACGTATCACTAGTTTTTGAAGCAAACCAATTAAGCAAAATCAAACATAACACTACATAGGGAAAGATACCGTATAAAGTGTCGCTCACCGAATGCGAGTTTCGATCCACTGCAAAGAACACCTGCACGCAAAAAACTAATGGGAGCAGGCAAGCAACAATCCCTTGCCAAGTGATAGGACGATATATCCATCCCCAAGACTTGAACCAAACAATGTTTTTCATAGTAAGACTCCTTTTGCATCAATTTCGTAACTTTGATAATTATTGCGTTTAGGCATATCAACGTGCTTTACGGCAAACATATCCACAATCAAGATGCTTCAGATTTTCTTTTCACTTTTTAATCCTTTTTTGTCAATGAATTTCGTCAATGATAACCCTATGTTGCTATCAATTATATTCAAAGACTATCAAAAGCAAAAAAGAATACGCGGCACTTGTTTTGACGATTTTGCAAGTAACTGCTACAAAGTGGCACGCTTGCAAGCAGGAAAAACTCGAAGCGAGAAAAATGCTCACTCTGCTGGGAGAGCCAAATTGCGCAGAATCCCCAGCGTCCGATGCACCACAGCACAGCGTTCCGCCCTTTATGACAGCAGAAACGTGGGGCGTGTTCACACCACCTTCCCCTTTAGTATACTCCCAATCTGCAAGTTGGCAAGTTTTGCCCATCAGCCCCACCGCACGTCGGTGTTGCTGAGAACTTTCCTAGACAGGATGCCCGTCTTTCATACCCAAAGAAACAACTTTGAATGTCACAATTGCATATACTCGACTCAAGCCAGTCCTGCAAGCCGTACAGTTACGCAGTGGTGGTTTGCTTTCGAGCTTACCCCGTTGAGAACCTTGGTTTCCAGTCTGTTTGATTTTTTCACTGGTGGTACACCCAAAAGTTCACCTTCATCCGCTCAAAGACACAGTTTGGGGCGTTTTACCGTCGGCTGAAGGGACGTTTGGGCAATGCTCAAGCTTTGATTGCTACCGCACATAAAATAGCCCGCGTGATTTTTGCAATGGTGAAAGGAAAACAGCCTTATCAATCACTTTCTGACAGGGAATACGAAGAGCGCTTTCGTGAGCGCGAAGTGCAAGTCCTTAAAAAGCGAACGCATAAATTGGGCTTGACATTGCTAGACCCTGCCCAATCCGGTGTTGTTTCTTAAGACGCGGTGTTGGCACGCTTTTGACTTGAAGACTCACTTGCCTTTTACGCAACGCCTGAATGTGGATGAATGGAATCTAAAACTTTCATTTCATCCTGTTGAGCAAAATACAAATCCCAGCGTAACTGTAAATTCATCCAAAAATCTGGCGACATGTCAAAGAATTTTGCCAAACGCAAAGCCGTACTTGGAGTAATACCCCTACGCCCATTCACAATTTCATTAATACGCTGATATGGAACATGAATATTATCAGCCAAATCTCTTTGGCTGATTCCCATCGGGTCTAAAAACTCTTCCAAAAGCATTTCGCCAGGATGAGTAGGTAGGCGATTGGTAGGAACGCGAACCATAATATAACTCCTGCTTTTCTGGCTAGTGATAATCTACGATTTCAACTTGGTCGGGACCTAAATTCGTCCACACAAAACAAATACGATACTGGTCGTTGATACGGATGCTATATTGACCTTTTCTGTCACCCGATAAGGACTCAAGTTTATTGTTTGGCGGAATTCTCAACTCGTGCAAGGCGGTGACAGAATCTAATTGGTCTAATTTTCTAGCGGCGATTTTCCAAATCGAAGATGAGCATATTTTTCTCGCCGCTTTAGTATTTTCGCCGTTGAAAATATCTTTCGTTCCCGTACCTTTGAACGACTTTATCATATCGCTATGATAGCATGATATTCATGCTATTTCAAGTCTCAATATTTTGTGCGGGCGGCCTAACGGCTGGCGTTACCTGCGCTGGGGTGGGACTTGGCGGGAAAATGCCAAAGGTAGGGAAAATCCTTAGCCTGCTACCCCGGCACGCCGCCGTTTCTGAGAACGCTTTGTTAGGCGGTTTTTGATTTTGTGGTATTTTCCCAATAATTATTGAATGTATTTTGATAATATGTGAACCATTCTCCATCTTGTATCTTTTTTAGTGTTACGGATGGGCGCTCGTCATATTCTTGTTTATAACCATTGAAAGACACAAAAATCTCACCATTCTCTAAGTTTTCATTCACCATTGTCATAACCATTGGTGGAAGGCTTTTCACGAACCGTACTTCCACCCCCGATTCATTATCGGCTTCCCTGCCGATTTGATATAGTAATTTTTCTGATAATTGAATATCCATTCTCAACCCATCAGCGTCCGCAGTCCCTTTAGGGTCGCGATCTAAAATCATATGAAATGCTTCACTGTCTGGTTCTACAAGGATACAACGAATAGTTCCGCCTGATTTTAAAAATGTTCGCAATACTGCGTGATTGTGACCCACCCAAGAATAGTTTGCCACGTTTAAGAAACTAATTTTTTTCGCTTTTGTAAACGCTGAAGTAATTTCTGCAGGTTGCCACCGTTTCAGAGAAGCGGAGGGATTCATTGATTGTTTCAGCGAATGCAATTCACTTATTATCTCTTCACTGGAATGACGCGACTCAATTAATCCATAGACAAGAACTGACATTACGGCAAGCAATATTCCTTGTAAAGCAGAATCTGATGCAACGTCAAAAATGTCCATTACAAGAATTATCATGCTAAGTAGCAAAATAACGTAAAGCTCTATATTTTTACGTTGCTTAATATCTCGCCAAATTTTTTGAAAAAATAATCCCATTGAATTATGATCCTTAACAATTGCGGAGTTACCCGCCTAACGTGGCGGCGGATGAGCCGTCTGAAACGAAAATGCGAAGCATTTGAGTGAAGGTCGGCTCCATGCGCTAGTTCGGCGGCGGTGCGTCAGCGCCAGAGCCGAATAGCGGATGGTACAGCCGCCGCCACGTTCAGCGGTGCGGTACGCGCCGCTGAACGGCAAGTTTCACCGGCGCGGGGCGGATTTGGCAGGAAAACGACACGGGTGAAGCCGATTGTTGAACGGAATCCCTGGCGGGGCGGCGGAGCCCGCCCCGCGTCCGCGTGCAAACGATGTTGGGCAACCTAATTATGCTTATAAGATTCTAGCCAATTCTCAAAATCAGATTTTGTTCGTATGTGAAAAATATATTGAATTTTGATTATTATTCGGTTTAATAAACTTCTTTTTCGAACTTCAATATACTCATCTAAGAGACTTAAGAGAAAAGAAATTTCTATTTTTTCATTTCCCGCGTAGTAACGATCTTGCTTTTTCGAATATTTATACTGGATATAGTCTTTCATCATCGCTATTATATTATTTTCCATTAAACTCTTATTCTTAAAAGAATAAATTTTTTCTATATCATCAGTAATGTTTTCACTTATTCTAAAATTCGATGAAAATCCACTGTCAAAATGACATATATTCTCAATTATCTTCATGGAATCATTGAGCTCTTGGGATGGGGTAATATTTTCTTCATACCACTTTAAATTAGGAATAGCTGTTACCCCGGTTAAGATATAAGCCAAAAGACGATGGTTGCCTTCGATTCCTTTAAGAATACGGCTTTTTTGATAGTATTCACATTCCATATTCATATTAGGTACTTCGTGACCAGAAACAATACTAAATATAGCTTTCATGGTTGTTTCCCATCTATGTCCGCCTTCATACCTTGGCAAATTTTGTTGATTCCAAGACCCATCAACTGAACCGTTAATTATTACATTATGAAATTCTATATCATCTCTTTCGTTGTCTGGAACGGACTTTATTTTGCTATTATATTTAAGCCAGTCTAAGTAGTTTTCTGAAAATATAGTATTGGTAACTGGAATACCAGTTATTGGGTCATTTTTGATTACTGAATCTTTACTAATCGCATCTCGCAATTTTTCATTGCGATCGTGTTCAGAAATATTCGAATTTTTTTCGAGTATTTCCATTGCTAGTGTACATACTTGCTTCTGACCTGGTGTTAATCTTCTTTCCATAGCAACAGAAGTACTCTTTCTTTATGCAGAAAAGCTTAGCCCAATAGCGATTTAACTTGAATTTTAGAAACGGTTGCCCAACGGCAAGCGTTAGTGGCAAGTGCGGGAATTGGCAGATAAAACTCAAAGTGTAGAAAAAACTCGACGGGGCTGAATCCCTTCAAGTGAGGGCAAAGCCCGCACTTGTCCACTGCACGCAATGTTGGGCAGTTTTTTTATGGAAGGACACCCAATAGTTTTGAAATAGTTTGAATTAAACCAGCAACAACGGCGACATCTTTTAGAACTTCCATTACCTTTTTCCAATAATATTTCACATACCCTTTATCTTGTTCGTCTTGTGGTTTTGAAAGTTCTTGGGTGACTTTTCCAATTGATTCAGTCGCGTCTTTTTTTCTATAATCAGCAACTCCTTCAACTGTCGGTATCTTTTTCAATAATTCATCTATGGAAAGTTTCAATTCCTGACTTTGGGGATGTTGAATTATTCCAACAACTATTTTTGAATTGTCATTTTGGAATCCACTGTTATCCCCTGTGGACACTTGCCCAATGTTGGATGAAGAAAAATTGTATTGCCTGCTATCTTGATGAACAACAGTTTCACGAGGAGCGGCATTAACAAACTCTCTAAAACCAGAATTTTCCATTGCATGACCAAACATTTCATATTTGCTATCGGTAAAAGTCTCGCTTAAGAAAGTTCGTTTGTTGATTAAAAATCGACTTCTCACAATAAATGACGCTGTGCGGTTTTCTGAGTGAAGTTCGAGCAAAAGAAAATATCGCCTGTCATCAATATCCTTGATTACATTCCGCCTTAATTGGTTGCTTGGTTTATATGGGTCTTGAACTTCAAGATGAAGTATGTGGGCGTATTGCGGAAATGCAAGAGCGTATAAGCCAAGCGAATAACTCTCTTTAAAGTGGATATTTATCCATTCTTGTCGAAAGGCGAACTCATTATCCCCGACTCTCGAAAAGTCTCTTGGATTAAGTTGAGTTTGAGGTACAAGTTTTCTCTTAATCCTGTCTTGGTTATCACTTAATATCAGGTAAGGTCCCGCCCAACTCTCTTTACCCTTCTTTCGCATTGCATAATCAACTAACAGGTTTTCTCCACGCTCATCTTCAATGATAGATGTCTGAATTGTGCCATCTGCGCTTAGAAATTCGATGATTAATTTTTCGGCAAACATCTCATTCTCCTAGTTTCTGAAGTTTATATGCTTTGCAAGGAACTGCCCAACTAAATATTATATAGCACTATACCATATAATATAGCTATTTGCAAGCAAAAAATGGTATACTTCCATCTAAATCGGCTTTATGCTTATTATGCCGCAAAGACTACCCTATAAACCAGTAAAACGTCTATCTTATCCTGCAAAATGATGCAACCTAAACCCAATCAGCCCCCAAAATTGCTTGACCAAGTGCGCATTCGCTTACGGGCCAAACATTACGCTTACAACACAGAAAAAACCTATTGCGATTGGATCAAACGCTTTATCATCTATCACGATAAACGGCATCCCAACACAATGGGCGCATTAGAAGTTCAAGCCTTTCTAAATCACTTAGCAGTTACCGACAATGTCTCAGCCGCCACCCAAAACCAAGCCCTCAGTGCTTTGCTTTTTTTGTATCGAGAAGTTTTAGCGATGCAATTACCCACTTTAAGCATCACATGGGCAAAAAAGGCCAGCCACATTCCGGTTGTTCTCAGCTCGTCCGAAGTGCAACAACTGTTTCAGCATTTGGAAGGACGCAACCTACTCCAAGCCCAACTGCTCTACGGTGCTGGCTTGCGTTTGCTGGAGTGCTTTCGCCTGCGGGTTAAAGACATTGATTTTGCCTACCAACAAATTATTGTCCGCGAAGGGAAAGGCGAAAAGGACCGCTGTACGATGTTGCCGAAAACAGTCATCCCTGCTTTGCAAGCACAGCTAGCCAAAGTACAAGTGCAACACACAATTGACCTAGCAAATGGTTTTGGTAGTGTAGAGTTGCCCTACGCACTTGCCGAAAAATACCCCAATGCCGAATATGAATGGCAGTGGCAGTACGTCTTTCCCGCTTCTAAAATTTCTGTTGACCCACGTTCTGGGGTTCAGCGCCGCCATCATTTAGACGCAAGTATCTTGCAAAAAGCAGTGCGTAGAGCCGCGCAAAAATCGCAAATTCCCAAACGAATTAGTTGCCACACCTTTCGTCATTCCTTCGCCACCCATCTGCTCCAATCCGGCTACGATATCCGCACCGTGCAAGAGCTACTGGGGCATAAAGATGTGCAAACCACCATGATTTACACCCACGTTCTGCAACAAGGGGCAGGCGCGGTGCGTAGCCCGCTGGATGCCCCCTAAACCACACTTTTCCCCCACCCCTTGCCTTAGCTTGTGACTCGGGTTAAACTTGTCCAAACTCAACCATTCAAACCCCATTAACTTTGGACATTATGACGAATCACAACGCTTCCTTCGAGCTACTCTCGCCCGTTTGGGCACACATGACCCACTTCGCCCCCGTGCGCGGAGAAGGCATCTACCTGTACGATGCAGATGGCAACCGCCTGACCGACTTCACCAGCGGAATTGGCGTCACCAACACCGGGCACTGCCACCCGCATGTGGTGCAAGCCATCCAAAACCAAGCCGCCCAACTCATCTTCGGGCAAATGAACATCGTGGTCTCGCCAGTTGCCACCCGCCTAGCCGAACTGCTCGACTCGGTCACCCCCGAACCCATCAACCGCTTTTTCTTCTCCAATAGCGGGGCAGAAGCACTTGAAGGGGCAATCAAGCTTGCCCGCCAAGCCACCGGTCGGCGCAATGTAATTGTCATGCAAGGCAGTTTTCACGGGCGCACCCACCTGACAATGGCAATGACCACCAGCAAGTACAGCTACCGCTACAACTACCAACCCCTGCCGGGCGGCATTTTTGTCACCCCCTTCCCCTACAGCTACTACTACGGTTGGGACGAAGAACAAACCACCGAGTTTTGTCTGCAACAACTCGACTTGCTCCTGCACAGCCAATCTGCCCCCGAAGAAACTGCCGCCATCGTGCTGGAACCAGTGCTCGGCGAAGGTGGCTACGTGCCAGTCACCCCACGCTACCTTGCAGAACTGCGCCGCCTGTGCGACCAACACGGCATCTTGCTCATATTAGATGAAGTGCAAACCGGCTTTGGGCGCACTGGCGAATTCTTCGCGCTCGATCACTACGGCATCACCCCCGACATTATCACCTGCGCCAAGGGGCTGGCATCCGGCATACCCATCAGTTGCATTGCCAGCCGTGCCGACCTAATGACAAAATGGAAAACCGGCACGCACGGCGGCACCTATGGCGGTGGCGCAACCGTCTCCATGGCGGCGGCAGTCGCTTCCATTGAAGCCATCCAACAAGACGGTTTGGTAGAAAATTCTGCTCGCATGGGCAAACACCTAATGAACGGGCTACGCCGCCTGCAAGCGCAATACCCCATCATCGGAGATGTGCGTGGCTTGGGGCTGATGGTAGCAACCGAATTTACCCGCGCCGGCAAGCCCGACAAGGATGTCACCAAAGCCGTGCAAAAATACTGTCTCGCCAACAACCTACTCCTACTCACCTGCGGCAGTTACGAAAATGTCATCCGCTGGATCCCGCCGTTGGTGGTCAACTCTGCCCAAATTGACGAAGCACTAGCAATTTTTGAAGCCGGTGTAAAACAGGCAGTGGAAAGCGGGATATGAGAAGCGAGACGCGGGATACGGGGTTGGAAGCGGGATGGTTGGGGAGATGGCTGGTAAGCAGTTGTCATCACAAACACAACTCAGCCAGATTCGACAAAACCGAGAGTTTGACAAAACAACGTGCATAAAAACCAGACTCTCATTAGAATTGTAAGAACAGGATATTTACATCGATTCACTTCTCTAACCTGCGTCATCCCATCTTCCGTATCCCATATTCCATATCTCATCTCCCGTATCCATCCTCTCACAATCCGCCCAACCTGCATTCACTTCTGCGTCATCCCATAATCCGCCCAACCTGCGTCATCCCATCTTCCGTATCCCATCTTCCGTATTCCATATCTCATCTCCCGTATCCATCTTCCCACAATCCGCCCAACCTGCATTCACTTCTGCGTCATCCCCATGAAAGCCCTCCGCATCTCCCTAGCCCAAACCCACTGGACGGGTGAACGTGCCAGCACCATTTCCACCTACCGCCAATTGGCAGAAACCGCCGCCCAGCGTGGCACAAACCTGCTGTGTTTGCCGGAATTCACCTTGTCGCCCTATTTTTGCAGTGTGAAGGACCCTGCCAACTATATGTGGGGAGAACCCCTGCACGCCGGAGACACAGACCAAGTATTTGGCGAACTCGCCCGCCAGCACGGCATGTTCATCATCAGCAGTTTGATGGAACGCGATTCGCAAGGAGTCCATTGGGACACTGCCATACTGCACAACCCGCAAGGTCAGCTTGCCGCCTTCACCCGCAAAGTACACATCCCACAAAGCGCGGGCTACTATGAAGATTATTATTACGGCGGCGCAAGCGAATACCCCATCCACGATGTCGCCGGGCTACCCATTGCCATGCCCACCTGCTACGACCAATGGTTCCCGGAGATGGCACGCATCTGTGCGCTAAACGGAGCAGAATTCATCTTCTACCCAACCGCCATCGGCAGTGAGCCAGATGCGCCCGAACTCGATACCATGCCAATTTGGCAAACCGTGCAACGCAGTCATGCCATTGCCAATGGGGTATATGTTGCCGCCGCCAACCGCACCGGGCAAGAAGGCGTGCGCTTTTATGGCAGTAGCTTTATCTGCGACCCAACAGGCAAAATTCTCGCCCAAGCCAGCCGCGAGCAAACAGAAGTCATCACTGCCGACCTAGACCCGGCAGTCTTTGAGCAATGGCGCTACCTGTTCCCCCTGCTCCGCCAACGCCGCCCCGATAGCTACGGCAAACTGGTGGCGAGCGAGTAATGACTAGTGAATTACAATCTCTCACCAGCGCCCCGGTTAAAATTCAAATGATTTTCACAAATTGACCCTGTAAAATGATATCATCTTGCACCTGCTGATAGCGAAAGCGATGAACCGCAACGCATTGCGTCCCTAAAGTCCACTCCGTAGAGCCGCTCTACAAAACTTCTTAATCTCTCTAAATTTCCCCCGCTTCTCACTTCCCACAGAATCCCATGACATCCAACGCCGACATCATTGCCAAACAACGCCAACACCTGTGGCCCAACCACCCACTCTACTACACCGAACCACTCCCCTTGGAACGCGGCGAAGGGCTGTATGTTTGGGATGTGGACGGCAACAAATATCTCGACTTCTTTGCCGGCATCCTGACCACCAGTGTTGGGCATCAAAACCCGCACGTCAATGCCCGCCTGCGTGAACAGCTAGAAAAAATCATCCACACCAGCACGCTCTACCCCAACAGCACCCACGCCACCTTTGCCGAAAAGCTGAGCGAAATCACACCAGATGGCATGGACACCTTCTATTTTGGGGCGAGCGGCACCGATGCCGATGAAACCGCCGTACAGTTGGCGCAAATGCACACCGGCATTATGGAAGTAATTGCCCTGCGCAATGGCTACAGCGGAAAATCCCCCATGGGGCAAAGCCTAACAGCAGTGGGAACCTGGCGCACGGTGGGGAGTCATGTCGCCTATGTGCGCCACGCCATTGCCCCCTACTGCTACCGCTGTCCCCTGCGCCTAAAGCCCGAAACCTGCGGCGCGGCGTGTGCCTACGACATTGAAAACGTCATCAACACCACCACCGTTGGCAACCGCATTGCCGCCTTCCTAGCCGAACCGATCCAGGGCGTGGGGGGCTTTGTCACCCCACCCGCCGAATATCTCAAAATCGCCAGCGAAATTGTTCACCACTACGGCGGTTTGGTGATTATCGATGAAGTGCAAACTGGCTTTGGCAGAACCGGCACGCATTGGTGGGGACACCAACACAGCGGCATTGAGCCAGACATTATGACGATGGCAAATNNGGGCATTGCCAACGGAATGCCGCTCAGTGCCGTTGCCACTACCCAAGAGATCGCCGCCAGCACCAAAGGCAAGGGCATTACGCTCAGCACATTTGGCGGCAACCCGCTCTCCTGCGCCGCCGCCATTGGCACGCTCGAAGCCATGCAAGAACCCACCGCCAACCCGCAACATTGCGCCGAAGTGGGCGAACACCTGCGCAAAGGCTTGCTGGCTCTGCAAGAGAAATACCCCCTGATTGGGGATGTGCGCGGACGGGGCTTGATGCAAGGGGTGGAGTTGGTGACCGACCCAGAAAGCAAAACCCCGGCAGTGAAAGAAGCCGGACAATTGGCAGACCTGACCCGCAAGCTAGGCTTGCTGATTGGCAAGGGTGGTGCGCTCGGCAACTGCGTGCGCATTGCCCCGCCCCTAACTGCCACCCAAACTGACGTGGACAAAGCGCTGGAAATTCTCGACCATGCCTTTGCCCGCCTGCTCGACTAATTTTTCAATTTTTATCCTATTTATCATGCCCTCCATTAATCTCATCACCCCTATCCCCGGACCCAAAAGCCAAGCCATTCTCGCTCGCCGCGAAGCCGCCAGCCCACGCGGAGCCGCCAAGCTCACCCCAATTGCAGTGGACAAAGCCAGCGGCGCCACCGTGACCGATGTGGATGGCAACACCTTCCTTGATTTTGCGGGCGGGATTGGCATGTTGGCAGTTGGACACTGCCCCCCCGCGATGGTAAAAGCCATCCAAGACCAAGCCGCCGCCTACATTCACCCATGCGCCATTGTTGCCAGCTATGAACCGTATGTCGAAGTGTGCGAACTGCTCAATCAAGTTGCGCCCGGCGATTTTGCCAAAAAGAGCATCCTGGTCAATAGTGGTGCCGAAGCAGTGGAAACAGCGGTTAAAATTGCGCGTGCCTACACCGGCAGACCGGGCATCATTGTGTTTGAAGGGGCTTACCACGGGCGCACCAACCTGACGCTCAGCATGACCAGCAAATATTCTGCCTTTAAGAAGGGTTTTGGACCCTTTGCCCCCGAAATTTACCGCCTACCCTTCCCAAATATCTACCGCCGCCCAGACGAAATGAGCGAAGAAGGCTTCATCGAGTGGAGCATCCGCCAACTGGAAAACGCGCTCATCAGGCAAGCCGATACCAGCGCGATTGCCGCAATTGTGATTGAAACAGTGCAAGGCGAAGCCGGTTTTGTGCCAGTGCCGCCGCGCTTCCTGCAACGCATCCGCGAACTNNACTTTGCACCCAACACAATATTGTCATGATTTGTGACGAAATCCAATGCGGTTCCGGGCGCACCGGCAAATTTTTCGCCTGTGAACACTATGGCATTGTGCCCGATTTGCTCACTGTGGGCAAGTCGGTGGCGGCCGGAATGCCGCTTGCCGCTGTGGTGGGGCGTGCCGATATCATGGATGCGCCGCACCCGGGCGGGTTGGGTGGCACATACAGCGGTAGCCCGCTTGCCTGCGCCGCCGCCAGCTATGCCATCCGCGAAATTTCCAGCCCATCTTTCCTGGCACGCGCCCAACAAGTGGGAGAACGCATGAAGAGCCACCTGCTCGCCATCCAAGCGGAAAACCCCGACATTGTGGGGGATGTGCGCGGACTGGGACCGATGTTGCTGGTTGAATTTGTGAAGGATACCGAAAGCAAAACGCCCTATACCGACATTGTTGCCAAAATCACGGCGCACTGCCTACAGAACGGCTTGATTGCCATCCGCGCCGGGCTGTATGTGAACTGCATCCGCTTATTGCCACCGCTCAACATGACCGATGAGCAGATTGACGAAGGCATGCAGGTCTTACGTGCGGCAGTGAAAGCCAGCCGGTAGGGGATGGGATATGAGATACGGGAGACGGGATATGGAATACAGGATATGGG
>DKKK01000028.1 GCA_002455215.1 Anaerolineales bacterium UBA6668
TCTTGGATATTCGGCACGCGTTAGATTCGGTATCATACCGGATACTGATTTGCGTTTTTCTCTTAAGGAAAAAAACGTAGCTTTCATCCGTGTCGAATATCGCACAATGAGCAGGATTTCTCCCTTCGGTCGAAATGACCTAAATATCAGACAATCTTAAGCGATGTCGAAGTTACGAAAAAGCGCAATTTCTACCCGTGCCGGGTATAGAAATTGCCTAGCTACCGGATCGATTCGCCGCGGATGGAAATTGTGTCTCTTCCTGAAGAGAAAACTCCTATATTTGACCCGTGTCGAATATAGCATGATGCCAAAAATAGAACCCGTGCGCAGTATAGCAATGATTCCGGTCGCTTTTAGCTTCCAAGTATATCGCGCACCATTGGAATTACTTTTGTGCCATACAGTTCCACCGCACGCAGACGAGAGCTGACAGACTGGGTACCGGCTGTGTATATCAGGTCAAAACGGCTAATGCCCAAAGCTTTAACAGTGCGAGCAATCTTTCGGGCAACGGTTTCGGGCGAACCAATGTAAAGTGAACCCATGTCCCGCTCGCGCTGATATTCCTGTATGCTGGAAGGTCCCCAGCCGCGTTCTGCGCCAATGCGGTCACGCACCACCCGTGCATGGGGCAAGTAGGCATTCCAAGCTTCTTCATCCGTTTCCGCAATGAAGCCGGGCGAGTGAATCCCCATCGCCTGTGCGGTTGTGCCATACTCCGCCGCCGCCCGTTTGTAAAGTTCGAGAAAGGGCGCAAAGCGTTGGGGGGCGCCGCCAATGATGGCAAGTATCAGCGGAAATCCATAGCGTGCGGCACGAACAACCGATTCCGGCGTACCACCCACCCCCACCCATGTCGCAAGCCGCCCCGACTCAGTTTTGGGGAAAACATCTGCATTTTCAAGCGATGCCCGTTTGGTTCCCCGCCATGTAACCGGTTTTTCCTTCAGCAATTCAGCAAATAATTCGATTTTTTCTTCGAATAACACATCGTAATCGCGCAAATCATAACCAAAGAGCGGAAACGACTCAATGAACGAACCCCGCCCTAGGATAATCTCAGCCCGCCCATTTGAAAGTGCATCCAGCGTGGCAAAGCGTTGGAACACACGCACCGGGTCATCGGAGCTCAGCACAGTTACGCCGGAAGCGAGCCGAATCCGGTTGGTTTGGGTGGCAATACCAGCGAGTACCGTCTCTGGAGTTGAGATTGAATAGTCTTTGCGATGGTGTTCGCCCAGCGCAATGACATCAACGCCAACCGTATCTGCCAGCACAGCTTCATCAACCACTTGTCGGATCGCTCTTGCATAGGATATTGGCTTGCCAAAATCGTCTAGGGGCATATCGCCGAATGTATCGAGTCCAAATTCAAGATTGTTCAAAACGTGATTCTCCTAATGAGTAAAATTGTTGAAATGATAAATATTTGCCACAAATGAAAACTGTGTTTTTTTCTTTCTAAGGGAAAAAAAGCACAAATCGAACCCACTTCGAATACGGCAGGATGTGTGCCAAATGCCTAATCAACGTGGAAAGAAAAGCTCCCAACGCCCAAAAATGATGAAAAGCGAGAATGCAATAAACAAAATACTCGGCATGATTGGCTCTTTCCTGGGCAAATGCACTGTAAAAATGGCAAGAAATTGAATAACCATAAGCCCCACAGCGGCAAGCGGCGTCAACCACGGTAAAACGCCAGTCACCATTGGCAAAACCAGCCCCAATGCGCCCAATATTTCGGGAATCCCCACCCAGCGGATGTAAGAATCACTTTGCCCATGCGCCCATGTCATGTGTGCGTTTTCACGAACTTTGCCTGGCGCAACTGTTTTTAGCCCTCCCACCAATCCATACACCACAGCCAGCAAGCCCTGTACAACCCATAATGCGATATTCATTCTTGACTCTCCTTGTGAATTTTTGTAAACTACAACTGAAATATAAACAACATGTGTAGTTTACTAGTTTTGTAAAGAAAGTCAACCTACAAATGTGCCTGAGTGTTCACTAAGCTACAAAGGAGCAACAATGTCGTCCAGCTTAACCGTGTTGGAAGAAAAATTAGACCCCCGCGCCAAGCGCACCCGCCACTTAATTTTGACATCTTTTCAGTCTCTGCTCACTGAAAAAGGCTTCGATGCCGTCTCCATACAGGATATAGCCAATCACGCAGAAATTAACCGCGTGACTTTTTATGCTCACTTCTCAGATAAATACGCTCTATTGGAGTATGCAGTTCGAAAAGCTTTCATCTCCGAAATTGAGAAGCGCAAATTAGACCTGTGCAACTACTCACCCGAAAACCTACGCACGATGATTTTGACTGTATGCGAGTTTCTTGCATCCATTCACACCAAATGTGCCCAACCACACCAGCAATTTGAACCATTGGTAGAAGGTATCATCAAAAAGCAAATATCCGAACTGTTGGCACATTGGTTAATAAAATCAAAACTTCCCACCGAACTTCCGGCAACGGTTGCCACTTGGGCAATTTATGGTTTGGCATTCCATTATAGCCAGCTTAAAATACGCCCCACCCTCGAACAATTTGTAGAAGAAGCTTTTCCACTGGTAGCCGTTAATTTGGAGCAATTTGCGTCAGAGTAAGCAAGCCGGCAAGCGCAAAAAATACATCCTATTGAGATTTTGCCTGCTTTGGGCGTGTAGGAAAATTGCGGATGTTTGTACCCACTTAAAGTGCCGGGCATTGCGAGCCGCCCAGCGGTAGCGATCTTATCATCTTCAAAATAGGTTTACTGCAATCACCGTTAGATTCGACACGGATGGCATATAGGTGTTTTTCCTTGACCAAGAAGCGCAATTTCCACCCGTGTTGAATCTATAAAAAAAGAGACACCCTATTGATGTCTCTTTTTAAGGTTGAGTCTTTGTAACGACTAACGCACTTCTATGCCTAAGTCGTAGTTTGTGCTTGCAGACTTCGGAATCACTTGTACAATGTAATCTTGCGAAGCGGGTAATACGCCGTTATAAGTGACTGCATTTGCACTTCCAGCCAACAACACCTGTCCACCTTGCAAACCATAAATTTGTACCACTGCTCCATTTGCGACACTAGAGAGTAGCAGTACGGTCATACGTTGATTGGCTCTTGCATTCAACAGATACATCACCGGGCGGTTTGCGGCGGTGCCATGCAAGGTCGTTCCGTACGCACCGCGCCCAAATCGAACTGCAACGGGTGCATCTAGGTACAAGGTGAAAGTGGTATCGGTTGGTGAACCAAACAAAACCACCTGATAATTACCGGTATATGGCAATCCGGCGTAATAGCTTGCGCCATTCAGCGGGCGGCGGTCAGAAAGGACGCGCCCATATGGATCCAGCAATTGCAAACTGATATTGGAATTGGCGGCAGAAAGGTTGAATAGGAAATATTGTCCGCGTGCCAGGCTCACGGTATAAACCACACTTTGATTCGCACGGATAGAACCTGTTAGGGTTGCTCCGCTTGCCCCGCTTGCAAAACTTACCACACTATTGCTGGCAGGTACATTGGTAGCTGGGACGGGCGTTGCGGTGGCGGCAGGATTTGCTGTGGCTGTCGCACCGCCAGTTGGTACGGGCGTGGCAGTCACAGCGCTTGAAGCGCCCAAAGCGACATTCATGTTAAAAGATGCGTTCACATTACTAGAGACCACCTGCAAAACATAATCTTGCGTGGTAGGTAATATGCCACTGTAACTGGATGCGCCACTTGCCGCCTGTTGAAGTACCTGCCCATTTTGCAAGCCATATACGGTCAAGGTATAACCAGCTCCGCTTGGCAAACTGGCAGTCAAGACCTGTCCAGCATTGGCTTTGACGACGTAGCTAGGACCTCGGCGATTTACAATATTTCCACTCATGATGGTAGATGTGCCGGGGTTTAAAATAATAGGAGCTGGGATTTCCACATCAAGCGTGTATGTGGTGGTGCTGGGGCTACCAAATAACTGTAGAATGTAAGTTTCCGTACTGGTGAGTGGACCCACCCAAAAGTAGCCATTCCCTGCTGGGCGGTCAATCAAAGTCTGGGTTTGGGTATTATTGCGGATTGCCGCTCGTACAGAATTATTTGCCGCCGACAGGTTGACCAAAATAAATTGACCAGCACTTGCGCGGATGGTGTAATTCATCACGCCGCCAGCCGCCAAAGCGCCACTAAGGCTGGTGCCAGTGGTGCCGCGCGAAAAGCTAATCGGTACTGTGGATTGGGCAAGCGGGTTGGCTTGTACAGTTGTCAGTCTAATGCCGGCGAACAGTAGCAAGCCGGCACAAACGAAGATCATTTTGTTGAGTAGTTTCATAATTCCTCCGAAACTGCTAGAAATCAATGCGAATTTTTGATATTCGATACGGATAATATTTGGCACACGTGCCCAATATAGATTGTATACCTATTTTTTGAGAACCATATTTCAAGATGATTTCAAATTTGCACTAGAGGGTACGGTTTCTATTCAGCGTACCATCTAGTGCATTCGGGCCTTTTCTTACAGAGAAAAGGTGATTTTTATACCTACCCCAATTAGGTTGCAGGATTAGTGCCGTAGTGTGCTCACAATTTTCGGGCGTCATTAATCAGTTTGCGGCAAAAATATTGACAATATATGTGCAAAACATTGACAAAACAGAGAATGTGCCTTACAATAAATTAGTAAGAGTTTTGAAATTGGATTATTAATTTTTAATTAGGAGCAATTTGAACCATGAGTACAACACAAAATTTTTCAAATGTGGACACAACTTACGCCGAAGACACCTATACCCCAGAAAATTTGTTGACTCACGAAGAAGAAATTGCTTTTGCATCCGAGATTGTGTTCGGTCGAATCGCAACGCAAACCCTAAAATCTGCTGTTACAATGTCGTTGGTGGAACGAGAAGAACTGGAGCAGTTGATGGTGCGGGGGGTAAATGCACGTGACCAATTGATAATGCGTAATCAAGGTTTGGTCGGAAAAATTGCTCGGCGTTATTTTGATACTGGTTTGGATTTTGAAGATTTAATGCAAGAAGGGCAAATTGGACTCATCAAAGCCGCTAATCGTTATGACCCCGAAATGGGCACGCGTTTTAGCACTTACGCCGTCTGGTGGATTCGTCAAACCATTGGACGGGCAATTTCCAACACCGGCAGAATGGTACGCCTACCCGTTAATTTGGGGCAACGCGTTTCACAACTGCGCCGCGCTAGCGCCGAACTCCAACAAATATTAGGACGCACAGCAACCGATGAAGAAATCGCCCATTATCTGGATTGGTCTTTGGACAAAGTGCAATCAACCCATGAATCTGTAGTGCCGGTTTCGCGCTTAGAACAGTTAGTCTCCAATAGTGAAGGGAACGACACCGAATTACAAGAGCTAATTTCGGATGAAAATGTCATCAGCCCGGCAGAGCAAATCGAGCATCAGCAGATGATACACGAAATTCACAAGGCAATAGAGCAATTGGGAGATTGGGAAGCAAAGGTTTTGCGCCTGCGCTATGGTTTTGTAGATGGTCAGCCACGTGCATTGAGTGAATTGGCTCGGGAATTTGGCATGTCACGTGAAGGAATGCGGCAAGTGGCAAACCGTGCAATGGAACAAATTCGCCGTTCCGAAATCGGAGCTAGTTTGAGACAATATGTCCTGTACCGTTAGCCGATGCCAGGGCTACTGCATGAAGGATTTGGTGACGAAACAGTACATAAAGGCTACTCGTTGGGCTGATTTTTGCATCAATCTGCGCTAATAATGTGGTTTTGTAGAGCCGCAATGCATTGCGGCTCATGGGTTTCGATAAACAGAGATCCCGGGTTTTTAATATTTGTGATTTCTGTCC
>DKKK01000122.1 GCA_002455215.1 Anaerolineales bacterium UBA6668
CAATTTTAATATCTCGCTCGGTGAGCAAGTTCCAGCCTTCTTCCATAGCAACAAAGCCATAGTCAAAGGAGTGGTTATTGCCCCAGCTAACTAGGTCGGTGCCAATCAGCTTGAGTGTATCTGCCGCTTCGGGAGGGCATAAGAAATTGTAAGCCTTGCCATAGGGTTGCCCACGTTTGCCAATTGGGCATTCCAGATTGAACATGAGCAAATCTGCCAAATTAAGCGTATCTGCCACGTTGGCANNCACAATGCCCTGTTTAACAATCGCCACACCCACAGTGCGCCCCAACATCACGTCGCCCACTGTCATTAGGCGCACCATAGGTTCGGGGGTAGGCAATGGGGTGGGAGTAGGGGAAAGCGTGGGCGGGATAGGCGTGGGGGGCAGGGCTGTTTGGGTAGGGGGAAGCGTGGGAACGGCGGTGTCGGTGGGAAGCGCAGTGGCTGTGAGGCTAGGGATGACGGTGGCGGTTGGCGCGGGCAAGAGTGCGTTGATGCTGGCACAGGCTAGGCTGGCGCCGGACAAAACTGCCAGGGCAAGGAAGGCGGGGCTGACAATAAATTTTGGTCTCATTTTGGTTTCTCCTATACCTTAAATTTTAACACAGTTTTCGGTATCTATCGTTGACAGTTGCTTTTTTTTGCCACGCTCCTAATTCGGGACGCAGGTTGGACGGATTTTGGGTTGGCGCAGAACAGAAGAAAATTTTGAAAATGGCTGGGACAGCCCAACCCGGCTTGGCAACTGTGCCGCCGGATTGGGCGGCAACTCTATTGACCGCAATTTTTAGTGGACACAACGATTCGCAAATCGTTGTGCGGCGTATATGCCGAATAGTACCTGTGCCGGTTATAGCAACTGCTTAAGCGATTATGCTTGAGCAGTTACAAATGTACCCAATTTACCATCTCATTTAAATACCAAACGGCTGGATGAGATTTCCAGCCGTTTGAAAAAAATGGAAGGGTAGCGTAAGCCTTAGCTGTTGCTTGCCAAGTCGTTGAAATGTCCAATTAATTCGTCAATTTCATCGGTTTGGTCAATAATGCGGGTCCAATACTCTTCATCGTACCATTGCGCTTGGATTTCGGCGTGGGTTTTGCCTTGTTGTTCCACCCAAGTGTAGTACTTCAGATTGTGAATACGCTTGCGGGCTTGGTAGGAAAGTTCTTCCATATTGTCGGTGGTAACACCTAGCAACCAGCGGTTAAAATCTGCCGCCGCGTTTAGGGCAGTGTAAGCGCCATGTTCTTCGCGCAGTTCTTCCACGCGACTGTGATACAAATCCATCGAGTCGGTCGCAACTGTGACAAGATAGTCGTTTTCGCCCATTTCATAGTACTTTGCCATCTTAATCGCGCTCAGCAAATTGGCAATGCCAGAAATACCAAGCAAGTGCAGATTGTCAATCGCTTCGCTGGGAATGCCCTGCCCAGCCAAATATGCCTTGCCTTCCGGCTCGTTAAATAGGCGCGTGAGCGACATGCAAGCATTGTCATCAATAGCGACCACCATATCGGTATTCTTTACATTGTGAACCCACGGCACATGCTTGTCACCAATCCCTTCAATGCGATGTGCGCCAAAACCATTGTTGAGCAAGGTCGGGCATTGCAGGGCTTCACTCGCCCCAATGATGCTACCCGGAAAAGCCCTTTTTAGGTAGTCCCCCGCCGCAATCGTGCCTGCCGAGCCAGTGGTTACGACCATACCACGATAGCGGTCTTGGGGACCCATCACTGCCGCCAATGCTTCTGCCATTGCCGGTCCGGTTACTTCATGGTGCCAGCGATAATTGCCCAGTGCATCGAATTGATTGAAAATCATCAAGTCTTGCCCAGAATTACGAAGCTCCCAACATTTGTCAAAAATTTCTTTCACGTTGCTTTCAGAACCGGGCGTTTTAATGGTTTCGCCCGCCACTTTGCTTAGCCATTCAAAGCGTTCTTTGCTCATGCCTTCGGGCAAAATGGCAATGGAATCACAAGCCAGCAAGTTGGAGTCGTATGCCCCACCGCGGCAATAGTTACCGGTGCTGGGCCATACCGCTTTGGTGCGGGTGGGGTCAAAGTTGCCTGTCACCAGTTCTGGAATCAGACAGCCATACGCCGCACCAACTTTGTGGGCACCCGTGGGAAACCATTTGCCCACCAACTGCACGATTTTTGCGGAAGTACCCGTCAAACGTGAATCCCAGACAATGGCGTTTACACCGCCAAAACCGCCACCTTTTTCTACCGGTTCATTGTGCCAAGTGATGCGAAACAGGTTGAGTGGATTCAAATCCCATAGCCCAACCGATTTCAGCCCATCTTTGACCAACTGGGGAATCCGTTCAGGATTACGCATTTGAGCAAAAGTAGGGATCACAATGCCACGTTCTTTGGCACGTTTTGCGGCGCGTGCCAACACTGTTTCATTAACCTTAAGTTGATTTGTCATAAAATACCTTTCAATTATTTTGGAAGAATAAAAATAGCCAACTAAAATCAATCTAGCTGGCTATCATTGACGAAAAACGGGAGGATTGCGTTAGGCGGGGCGAAGTAGCAACTCGCTCACCGTGCGAATGAGTTGCTTGGTGCTGAGTGGTTTGGTTAAGTAAGCGCTTGCCCCCGCCGCCATGCCTTCGCGGATGTCTTCGGGTTGCGCTTTGGCAGAAACCACCACCACTGGCAAGGTCTGAAAACGTGGGTCGCGCCGTAGGTACTTGCAGAGTTCCAACCCAGATACACCGGGCATCATCACGTCCAAAACCAGTAAATCGACAACTTGGCTTTCGATAACCGCCATTGCTTGCGCCGGTCCATGCACTTTGTACACTTCGTAACCACTGATTTCCAGTATCGTACCAAACATTTTGGCTGTTTCGGGTTCGTCGTCCACGACCAATATGCGTTTCTTGCTGGGTGGGATGCTCATCGGATAAAAGGAATTGCTGTGAACTAAAAATTTTTTCGAGTAGCCTATAGTGGATACGCCCAAAAATTGCGTGATTTTTCTTAATGAAAAAATCGTAACTTAAAAATTGGCACTTGCGCCAAAGATAAACCGTAGCGAATACACAAACATCAAAACCGTCTGCCTGCCGAAAACAAGGCATTCGTTTTAAATGTTTTATGCTTACTGCAAATTTTATCATAAATGATGCTAAATAAATCGTTAATATTAAGGACGAGTTCAGTAATAATTTAGTAATAAAATCCAATATTACACAATCACTTCAGTTTTATGACTTAAATCAAGCGATTCTTCGCCAGATAGGTAGGCTTGTTTTGCCATTGCATAGTCAGACGGCGTGTCAATATCAAATATCGCGGTGCTGGGCAGGTTTACGCTAACGATGAAATCGGCATATTTTTGAAAGATAAAACGCCCGCCACTGTCGTTGCCGGGGATTTCGAGCAGATCTTGCCAGTAAGCACGCGGAAAAATTACCGGATGCCCGTACAATCCGGCATGATGCGCCCGTACAATCCGGTTGGGTGCATTCTGACTACAGGCAATTGCCGCGTCAATATGGGCTGGTTCGAGTAACGGACAATCGGCAAGGATAAAAGCCAACGCGTCATTATCGGTTTCCAAAGCATGACGAACTGCCAACTGTATGGAACTTGCCAGCCCACTAAGCCAATCGGGGTTTTGTAATATTTTGTCTGCGCCTGCCGCTTGGGCGACAAGTGTGGTTTGTTGCGTGCAACAACCGACCACCACCCACACCGCGTTGAGCTGGCTCGCTTTGGCTTGTTGAAGGACGTGCTCCAACATGGGCTTACCGAACCAATCTAGCACGGGTTTGATTTGCCCAATCTCTGCCATGCGAGTAGAGCCACCAGCGGCAAGCACGATACCAATCATAATGGATTAACCCACTCTACGCATTTGTTTGAGCTTGCTCACGACATAGTCCGGTGTCAATGGGAATTTTTCTAGCCAGATGCCGGTGGCATTGTAGAAAGCATGCACAACTGCGGCAGGGTATGGCAGGTAAGGCATTTCTGCCATGCCACGCACACCCCATGGTCCATCCGGGTCCGCATATTCGAGAATGACGCTCTGCACCTGGTCTGGCACATCTAACACGGTAGGAATCAGATAGGCTGACAAGAGTGGGTTACGCATCCGGGCTTTGTCTAAAATGATGTGTTCCATCAAGGCATAGCCGTGTGCCTGCACCACACACCCTTCAATTTGTCCTTCAATCTGTTGGGGATTGATGGCTTTGCCAACATCATCCGCAACAGTGACATGCCTGATACGCACCATGCCGGAGTCTACATCCACTTCCAAGTCAACCACTTCGCCAATGTAACCATAGGTGATGCTTGGGCGGGGTGCGGTGCCAAATTCGGGGTCAAGCGCTTGGGTGGCGGGCGGTACATAGCGATAATGGACACGTGCCGGACGCTCTTCGTTTTGCCATTCGTTGAGCGCCCGTTCCACTGCGCCTTTGATGGCATTGCCAGCCATAAAGGTCATGCGGCTGGCAGATGCGCTACCGCTGGAGCCGCTGGTGGCGGTGTCACTTGCAACCAGAGTCACTTTGTCGAGCGAAACGCCTGCCCCANNTGCCCGCAATCCGAACCGGCATGGTAAACAATCACCTGCTCGATTTCGTCTTCACCGCGCAACTCAACCGTAGCATAGCATTCTTCTGGCGCACCAAAAGAGAAGCCCACAAACTTGTAGGCACAAGCAATGCCACGCCCATGCAAAATTCGCTTGTTCGGGTCTAACCCGCCATCACCCAATTCGGCTGATTTCCAATCTGCTTGCTTGGCAAGTTCACTGACCACCTGCTTGATGGTCACGCCATCGGGAGCGGGATAACCGGTGCTGGTGTTCACACCGTCTTCAATCAGGTTGCGCATACGAAACTCGACTGGGTCCATTCCCAATGCCAAAGCCAGCTTATTGATTTGGCTTTCAGCTAGGAAAGTACCCTGGGGTCCGCCGAAACCGCGAAATGCGCCACCCGGCACGTTGTTGGTGAGTACCGAATAGGCATCAATTTTGATATTGGGCACAGCGTAAGGTCCGATGCAACACACCACCGAATTACCGAGCACTTTGGTGGAGGTATAGGCATACGCGCCCGCATCTTGAATGAGTTCGCATTCTGCCGCCAGAATCTTACCGTCTGCGCTTGCGCCCCATTTGGCTTTCATGTAGTAAGCATGACGCTTGTGGTGGGCAATCATGCTTTCGTAGCGCGACCAAATCACGCGAATCGGGCGATGAATGCCCCGTTGAGCAAGTCGCCACACTGAAAGAGCGAGTAAAATTTGCACAGACATATCTTCGCGCCCACCAAATGCCCCACCAATTGCCGGATAAATAATGCGGACTTGTTCGGTGGGCAAGGCAAGCGCATGAGCGACCTGAACTTGGTCTTCGTGTGCCCACTGACCTGCCACTTGCACAGTAATACGCCCTTCTTCGTCAAGGTAGCCCACACCGGATTCCGGTTGTAAGAAAGCGTGCTCTTGCATCGGGGTTTCATAATAACCTTCGACCACTACCGCGCATTGATTCCAAGCCGCATCTACATTGCCAATGCGGGTTTTTTTGTGAATTAGGAGGTTGTTGGGGCGGTAAGTAAACAGTTGCGGTGCGCCTTCTTGCATTGCGGCAGTCGGATGGTCAACAAAGGGTAGCTCTTGCCATTCTGTGTGAATATGCTCAATGGCATGGCTAGCAATGGTCTCGCTTTCGGCAATGACAATTGCAATGACATCCCCTTCAAAACGAGCCACATCCGCACCCGCAATGGTGCTTCCGGGACCAACAATCACGGGTTGGTCATATTCAATTAAGCCATATTCATTAACTGGCACGTCTTTGGCTGTAAAAATCGCAATCACACCTGAAATCGCTTCTGCGGCACGAGTGTCAATATTCACCAAGCGGGCATGGGGATGATGAGCGTACATCACCTTCATGTGAAGCAAGTTGGGCATGGTAATATCGCCCGGATACAAAGTTTTGCCAGTCACTTTACCGAGCGCATCAATACGTGGAGATGAAATACCGATGGACATAAGTTAAATGAGTTTATGTTAACAATACAGGTAGGTAGACAGTTTTAAGCTTGTGGATTTGCCGCACTTTGCATGGCAGATAAAATTTTGTAGTAACCCGTGCAACGACACAGGTTGCCGGTGATGGCTTGTTGGCATTGCCAGCGATCGGCTTGCCCACATTCTTCCATCATTTTAGCGCCAGACATCAACAATCCGGGCGTGCAATAGCCACATTGTACAGCGGCGTGCTCGATAAAGGCGGATTGCAACGGGTGTAATTCTTCGCCATTGGCAAGCCCTTCGACAGTGACAATTTCGGTGTGGTGGGCACGTGGGGCTGGCACCAAACAGGACATGACAGCCGCGCCATCCAGCCAGACCGTACAAGCGCCACATTCGCCTTCGGCACAGCCTTCTTTGGTGCCGGTTAAGCCCAAATCTTCACGCAACCAGCGTAACAGTGTTTTCTCATGCCCGCTATTGACAGTCAGCTTTTTGCCATTAATGACAACTTCGATGGCGGGGTGTTCATCGCTTAACCAATTTTCGGCTAAGCGGGAGGCAGGGTTGCCGTGATGTTCGCCCCACAGCATGACGGGGGTGTCAGGCATCCAGCCTTGTGTATCGCCTTTTTGGATAGCTTCCAAAGCGCGGCGAACTGTCACTTCAATCATTTCAGTGCGATAGTCAGCCGTACCGCGAATATCGCCAATGGGTTTTGCCGATTGGGCGGCAAACTGTGCGGCTTCACGGATGGTTTCGGGCGTGAGTGCCTTGCCCTGTAGGTAGGCTTCGGCGGCAAGCGAATGGATGATGGTCGGTGCCACCGCGCCCATCGTAATTCGGGCACACGAAATGGTTTGGTCGGGATTAAATTCGACAATTACGGCAACATCAATCACGCTAATGGCTTGAGCTTTGCGTAAACCAACCTTGATAAAAATACCCTTTGCGCTGTCGGGCAAAGCAGGGAAAGCAATGTCGGTTAGCAGTTCATCGGCTTGCATGACATTGCGGCGAACACCCGTATAAAACGCGCTCAGCGGAACGGTGCGAGAAGCCGTGGCGGAACGCAGGGTCACCTGAGCATTTAATGCCATTAAGGGGGTAATGGTGTCATTGGCGGGGCTGGCTGTAATCAGGTTACCAGCTACAGTTGCCCGGTTGCGAATTTGCGGTGCGCCCACTTCCCAGCTTGCTTGCGCGAGTGGCAGAGCGTATTGTCGAATCAACGCCGAGCCTGCCACTTGATTGTGAGTTACCAACGGTGCAATATGCACCCAGCCGTGTTCGTCTAGGGTGATATCTGCCATGCCCGGCAAGCGGGTGATGTCAATGAGTACTGAAACACCTTTCCGAATTTTGCGTTCCAGTTCAATCAATAGGTCTGTACCCCCGGCAATAACCCGTGCCGCGGCGCGGTGTTGGGCAAGCAATTGCAAGGCAGACTCGAGTGATGTAACAGTGTGGTAAGATTGCCAGAGCATAAAGAAATAAAGTATTGAATAAAATGGTTATGCCGATTGATTGACTACGGTCAATGCTTGTTGATAGGCTTTGACCGCTTTTTTTGCACGAATTAATTTGCCCACCGTCACCGCATGAAGCCCTGCATCGTGAGAAAACTCATCCACTAATATTAATAAGTCATGCAGTGTACCCGTAGGCAGTAGCTCAAGTTCCAGCACTTGAAACTCGTCGAGTATCTTGTTTTGGTAAACTACTTTTACCAAGTCTAAACTCATTTCAATATTGGCATTTTCCCCGTGAGAGAGCAAGCGTACATGGCGAGTTTGATGCAAGGAAAATTGTTCGCAAAGCAGATGTTCCTTGAGTATGTTGGAAAATTGGGCTTGAACGGCAGGGTTTTGCCAATTTTCCCATTGATAATCACCCGGCAAGGGAAATTCGATTTCATTGCGAATGGAGATTTTGTTGGAACTCGAAGCTTGGCTCTTAATTGTCAAGAGCTTTTGCTGACCTTTGGAACGTTCCCGCATCTGATAACCCGCTTTTGCAAGGCGTTTGGTTTCAGTATCCAGATAGCGGTCTATCACTTGATGAATCATCGTCTCGCCTACTCGCCAACCATATAGCGTTGGGGTGGTCATCAGAGATTGCCAAAGTTTTTTATTACGGATGGTGAATTTCGCTTCTATTTCGGTCGGTTGGGGCATGGTGGGTAATATTAAACGGTAGTCGTCTGACATTTATTACTGATTCCTTTATAATCCTGAATTCTAAAAAAAGCAAGAGGGGGTGAACGGAATCGGGGTTTATGCAATCTGTTTTGTCGCATTTCACAACTTTGTGCCTATGTTTCCCTTATTCATGATTCTCTGCGCCAGCCTGATAGTCTGGAGCGATTGGAAAAACCGCCAAATTCCGCTTTGGCAAAACGCGCTATTCGCTGTGGCGTGTGCTGGCTGGGGAGTGTGGCAATTGGGTTGGCTAGGCTCGCTGGTCAGTGCGGGCATCTGTTGGGGCATGGGGGCTGTGCTGTACTACACGGGTAAATGCTACCTGCATTGGCGCAAGCTCCCGCCCACCACCATCGCCCTGGGAGGTGCGGATGTCTGGCTAGCGACTGCACTCGGCTTTGCCATACGTTGGCAATTGTCCCTGCAATTGTGGCTGTGGGCGGCAGTGCTGTTCCTGCTCGGTGCGGGAATTTGGCTAGCTATCCACCCCCGCTCGCCTGCGCCCCTTTCGCTTCACTTGCCTTTTTCACCGGCACTACTACTTGCTGGCGGCGGATTAATCGCTTTGAGCTACTATTCCCATTAACGAAAAAAACGCCAAATAAGGCGTTCTTTTCGAGGAGGAGAAGATGAAACAAGTTTTTGTTGCGATTAACTGTCTATAGTATAATCGTTTACTGTCGCCGGTACTTGACGCTTAGCCTATGGCATTTCTACGTTTGCCATACGAAATTACCCAAAAGTCTTATTTTTTATGCGAAATCCTTCCCCTGCGCATTTTTTTGACGCGCTTACTGCCCGTGCTCAATCTGCCAACAGCCTACTGTGCATTGGCTTAGACCCGCACCCTGACACACCAGCCGGTCAATCTGCCGCCACCGCCCGCGAGTTTTGCCTACGCATCATTGCGGAAACTGCCGAGTATGCCCTTGCCTTCAAGCCGAACAGCGCCTTCTTTGAAGTGCATGGCGCGGCAGGCTGGCAAGCCTTGCAGGAGGTGGTGAACGCTGTCCCGTCGGGAATTCCAGTCATCCTAGATGCAAAACGGGGTGACATTGCCAGTACAGCCAATGCCTATGCGCAAGCGGCTTTCACTGGGCTGGGGGTTCATGCCATTACCCTATCCCCCTACTTGGGACGAGATGCCCTTGCCCCGTTTGTTAGCGACCCACAAAAGGGCGTATTTGTGCTTGCCAAAACATCGAATGCCGGCTCTGGCGATGTGCAAGACCTACGCTTGGCAAATGGCAAGCCACTCTATCTGCAAGTGGCAGAACAAGCGGTGCAGTGGAGTAAATTTCGCAATGTTGGCTTGGTGGTGGGCGCAACCTTCCCTGCCGCCCTGCAAGCCGTGCGTGCCGCCCTGCCCGATGTGTGGATACTCTCGCCAGGCGTGGGCGCACAAGGGGGCGAGCTTGAAGCGCAGTTGCAAGCCGGTTTACGTGCAGATGGGTTGGGCTTGCTGGTCACCGTCTCGCGTGCCATTGCCAACGCCACCAACCGTGCCCACACCGCCCGCCAACTGCGCGACCAAATCAACCAACTACGAAAAAACCAACCAGCCGCCGCCACAACCAACCAGCTACACCTTCAGGCAGTTGCTCAAGCGTTATTGGCGGCAGGTTGTGTGCGCTTTGGGCAGTTCACACTCAAATCCGGCTTGATTTCACCGATTTATATTGATATGCGCCGCTTAGTTGCCTACCCTGAGCACTTGCAAACCATTGCTAACGGCTTATGCACCCTGCTTGCACCACTCAACTTTCAACGTTTGGCGGCGCTACCCTATGCGGCACTCCCCATCGGCACCGCAACTGCCTTGCAAGGGAATTTCCCGCTCATTTATCCACGCAAGGAAGTGAAAAGCTATGGGACTAAAGCGGCTATTGAAGGGCTTTATAATGAAGGCGAAACGGCAGTGGTACTGGACGATTTGGTGACTACCGGGGAAAGCAAATTTGAAGCGATTGAAAAAATTGCCGCCGCCGGGCTAAACGTGCGTGATATTGTGGTGGTGCTTGACCGTGAACAAGGTGCGCGTCAATTATTGGCACAGCAAGGCTATCAACTGCACGCATTGGCAACCATTCACCAACTGTTGGATATTTGGCATACGCAACAAGCCATCAGCAATGAACAGTACGCCCAAGTGCGAGACTGGCTGGCACAAGCGTAAACAATCCCACTCCGCACCTTGACGCAACAGTCTCGCCCCCGCAAGCGCCCGTTTAACTGGCAAAAATTCTTCACACGCATCGGCTTGTGGCTGGTAGCGCTCCTATCGGCGTGTTTTATCATGCCTAGCCCATACATTTACCGCATTTTGCCGGCAAACCCGGCTTTTGGCTTGGCAGAAGCCTACCAGAACCCCCAACTTGCCCAGCTCTCCGGCGCAAGTTGGCAACGGATTCGCTTGCATTGGGGATGGATTCAGCCCAATAACGCCAATGAGTGGGTGGAGTTTGAAATCCGCGATGCAGAAATTGACCATGAAGTTGCCGCTCAACGGGAGATGGTAGCGCTATTGCAAGGCATCCCGGCTTGGGGCAAGGGTACAGATGGCTTGCCGCTCGGTTTGTGGTTGCCGGATGATGACCCGCAAAACCTGTGGGCACAATGGGTGCGTACCGCCGCCACCCGTTATCAGGGCAAGATCCGGCATTGGATTGTGTGGAACGAGCCGGAAATCTGGCAAACCGACCACCCGGCGTATAGCTGGCACGGCACAGTGGCAGATTTTGCCCAATTGCAAAAGGTCAGTTATCGTGTGCTAAAGCGGGTGGATGCTAGCAATCAGGTGTTTTTGCCGGGCTACAGCCACCATTGGGATGCCGAGTACGGACGCCCGGCCTATTTGCGACTCCTGCTGGATGAGCTTGCCAAAGACCCACAAGCGGGCATTTACAACCAATATTTTGACCACTTTACATTTAACTTATACTTCAATCCCGAAGGAAATTATCAAATTCTAAAGGATTGGCGCGATTGGCTGACCACTCAGGGCTACACCCAATCACATTGGCTAATGGAAACCAACGCCCCACCATCGGATGACCCGCGCTACCCGGTGCCGGATGCACAGTTTAAGGTGAGTCTGCAGGAGCAAGCGGCGTATATTCCACAAATGTTGGCATTGAGTTTGGTGCTGGGGCTGGAACGCAGTGAAGTGTACGTCTTGCTGGACCCGGCTTTTGGGGCAGACCCAGAACCGTTTGGGCTAGCGCGACGCGATGGCACCACTCGCCCGGCGTTTCGTTCCTTTCAAACTGCCACCCACCTGCTCAGTGAAGTGCAATCTGCCACCTTGCAAAAAAGTTGGCCCTACTGGTGGGTGACACTCGACCAACCCGACCGCATTACGCATGTGTTGTGGACGCGCACCACCGAACCGCTGGAGGTGGAATTACCCGCCACCAAAAAGTTGGGCATGCAAACCGATGTGTGGGGACACAGTGAGTGGATTTGGACCGATGGGCATTTGCGCTTGGTAACGCTCCCGCCAGCAGAATGTAGCAACGACCCGTGTTTTATTGGGGGAATGCCGGTTTATATTGTGGAATGGAAGTAGCGGACACAGCATAACGAATTCCCAATGGTTATTTACAGAAACCCATAGCCAAAAAGTACTTCGCTCCTATTGATTAATGAGAGATTAAGCCTATAATGGCGTCAGTTTATTTTATGAAGAATAACATCCATTTCAACGCCTTATTTTCCGAACTTGCCCAAACAGCAATTGGCTAGCGCTCTTGCGTTTGATTTTCCAACGGGCTGTTCACTGACAGCCCGTTTTTATTTAACCCTAGCCTGTTCTTCTCTACAAGTTCGCTCAATTTTTCGTTTTTGTTCGAGTTTTAATCTCATGTTTGCACATCCCAGCTATTTTTCTATCTGCGGAATCCCTGAAAATTGCGCTTTTTCCCTAGGGAAGAATGGTGCGATTCTGAAGCAGGTCGCAGATACGTGGCAATTTGCCAATCTGTCCAATATGCAAAGCAAACTTGGCTTCGCTTTAATGCGCCCCAGCCTAGCCGGTTTGCCATGTATGAAAGGGTTGTCAGCGATGGTGGTTGTGTAACAGTTTGACGTTCACACTTCTCAAAAGCGCGGGGCACTCCAATCTACCCCGCGCTTTTTTTATTTGCGGGAGGTTCTTATCTATGGCAGTACAAATTTTACTTTTTGCACTTTACCAATTGAATACCTGCAAACCAAGCAAATTTTTGCAGGAA
This sequence comes from Anaerolineales bacterium UBA6668, assembly GCA_002455215.1. Classification (GTDB taxonomy): domain Bacteria; phylum Chloroflexota; class Anaerolineae; order Anaerolineales; family UBA6668; genus UBA6668. The sequence goes on from DKKK01000122.1 coordinate 12,461, forward strand.
TTTTGTCCCCAAATAGGTCAATGGGCGACTGGTTGCAAAACGTTGCTTTTTTGGCTTATATTCGACACGGGTGAAAATTGCGCTTTTTCCTTATGAAGAAAGCAAGAATCGATATTCGGCGTAAGTGCCAAACCTAACCTGTGTCAAAAATAGATGCCGTTTCTCTCGTGACTATAGGGAACGGCGGGAGGATTTCCAATGAGCGCTCGAATTGTGTGGGTGTTTGTTGTATTGGCAGTGTTGGCTTTGGCGGTGATGGGGTGTGTCCTGCCGGTGCGGGTTGTGTTGTAGCCCAGTGCATCACAATCTTGTCCGAGCTATTTCACAGTCCTTTGCATCCGCATAGATAACTTTCGTTACTTGTCCATCCGTTTTCGGTTTACCCCACTAAACTGAAAACGGATTTTTATTTGGCAATCTTTCCGCAATGCTTTCACCCCCGGCGGGTGATGCCCTACATCGCACATCATTCACAACCAACTCTCTGACATTTTTCTGACACAAAACTATGGTACGATTGAATAAACTCGTTTGTGCAATCCATGCTTATGTCCAAAATTCTCATCATCGAAGACGAACCTGCCGTATGCAAGCTGTTGGTGTATAACCTAGAAAAGGCGCATTACCAAACCTGGGTGGCGCAGGATGGCGTGCAAGGTCTTTCTGCCGCCCTGCAATGGAAGCCAGATTTGGTAGTGTTGGATATTATGTTGCCACAAATGGATGGGCTGGAAGTGTGCCGCCAGCTCCGTCAATCGAGTGCAGTGCCAATCCTATTCCTAACCGCACGAACCGAAGAAATTGACCGCGTGCTGGGTTTGGAACTTGGTGCGGATGATTATCTGTGCAAACCTTTTTCCATGCGTGAATTGCTCGCTCGCATTAAAGCCATCCTACGGCGGGCGGCTCCCCTACCTTCAGCCCCCAGTCCCACCTTTCAGATGGATCCTGCCCAGCGCACATTCACCGTCCATCATCAACCGTTGGTGCTCACCAAGCTGGAGTTCGATTTAATTGCCGTGTTGATGACACACGCCGGACAGGTCTTTTCGCGCGAGCAGTTGCTACAAGTGGCGTGGGGCTATGATTATTTTGGCGATACGCGAGCGGTGGACAGTGCCATTAAGCGCCTGCGTGCCAAACTGCGCGAAGTTGCCCCAGATGAAGACCCCATTGAAGCCTTGCGCGGCATTGGCTACCGCTGGAAGGCGGCATAATGTCCTTGCGTGTGCGCTTTGTGCTGAGCTTATTGCTTGTCCTGCTGGTGGGGATGGCAATGGCAGGCGGGTTTGCCTGGCAAACTACGGCAGGTGTTTACCAACAAACCTATGCGCAAAGCCTGCTGGCGCAAGCCAAGCTGTTGGCGCAACAAGTGGCTAATGAAGGAGTGGCTGGCGAAAATTTTGCTGTATCTCAAAGCGCAAACACCATGCCGGGTTTTCACTCGCGTCTGCTGAATGTGGAAAACGCCGCTTTGCTCAGCTTAGACCCCATTTCTACCGACACGGCATTGATTCAGCAGAGTGAACTCTTGCAAGGGAGTGATGTGCTCCAGCGAGCGGAAATTCAACTTGCCCGAGCAGGAAGTGCCAACACGCGGGTACGCACGGTTGCCAAGCGGCAGGTTTTATATGCCGCCGCTCCAGTGTTGCAAGATAATCGAGTGGTTGCAGTGGTGTATATTGCTACGCCCCTGCCCAATGGCATCCCACCGGAAGTTTTGTGGCAAATTGTGGCAGGCGTGGTGGTGGCAGGTGGGGGGGCGGCATTGTTGGGTAGCTGGCTTGCCCGCCCGTTCCTGCGCCCAATTTTGCAACTCCACCATGCCACACAAACCATCCAAGCCAGGCACACCCACTTTCAGCTTCAAGATACCACCCACATTCCCGAATATTCCCAACTATTCCATGCGTTTAACCAAATGACCCGTGCCTTTTGGCAAAACGAACAAGTTCAAAAAGATTTTTTGGCAGATGTGGCACACGAATTGCGTACCCCGCTGACGGTTATTAAAGGAACAGCCGAAACGCTGGAAGATGGGGCGTGGGACGATGCGGTTGGGCGAGCACCTTTGGTGGCAAATTTACTACGCGAAAGCGAACGCTTGATTCATCTGGTCAACGACCTACTCCTGCTGGCACGTGCGGATGCCCGTTCTTTGCAGGAAGCACCCCAGTCATTCGAATTGGGCGATTTATTGCGCCAGCGTTGCGCTCATTTCTATCATTGGGAAGCGCACAAAATGCTTGAATGGCAGATTGAGACCCCGCAAGACTGTTGGGCATGGGGTTTGCCAGTGCGAACTGCCCAAGTTGCAGATAATTTGTTGCAAAATGCCATTCGTCACTCGCCCCAGCAAGGGAAGATAGAAATAAAAACTTGGCTTTTAGACCAACAAGCGTTTTTTTCGGTAAGTGATGGTGGGGTTGGCATTCCGGCAGATGCACTGGAAAAAGTTTTTGACCGTTTTTACCGGGTGGAACGTTCTCGCTCGCGTGATTCCGGTGGCAGTGGGTNNGGGAAGTATCGCGGTTGCCAACCGCCCGGCAGGTGGGGCGTGCTTCACTGTTTCCCTGCCAATTGCCACAACATTGCCACTTGCCCGCCATCCTTCTGACACACAGGAATAGTAAATTGAATATAGTTTGAAATCGCGAGCTTTCAAACACGGTTCATGTCTCACCGGATTGTTCGGTTGAGCGTTTCATTCAGCCTATTCAATTTAAATTCCATGAAAACAATCACCTACCTAACTATTTTATTTGCCAGCGTTTTAATCGCTAGTTTCACGGTCATGAGTATTTTGCCCAATCTTCCTGCGCAAGCCGAAGGCACAACAGATGATGCGGCGTGCAATCTGCAAAGAATCGTCAATGTAAACGGCAATGCAACCGTGTATGTGGTGCCAGACCGCGCCCGCATTCGTTTAGCCATTGAGACGAGTGATAAAACGCCCAAAGGTTCTGCCGATAAAAATACCGCCCTCGTAAAAAATGTTTTCACTGCCATTCGCGGCTTGGGCATTGCCCCAGAAAACATTACCACCGACCAATATCGCGTTTATCCTGACTATAGTGATTATGACACATTAAATGTACGGGGTTATCACACGGATAACATAATGGAAATCACCTTGCAAGACATTGGCAAAGCCAGCCCGGTTTTGGTTGCCGCTTTGACTGCTGGCGCGACTCGGGTGGAAAGTGTGGATTTTTATANNAGCGAGCTACGCAAATATCGAGACCAAGCCCGCGAAATGGCAGTCACCGCCGCAAAAGAGAAAGCAAATGCCCTAACAGCAACCGGTGGTGGGCAAGTGGGTTGTTTGGTCAGTATCAACGAAGTTTCTCAAAATTATGGGTGGGGAAGCTTCAATAGCAACCTAGTTTCGCAAAATACTGTGCAATCGGTTCCGGCAGAAGGGAGCGATTTTTCGCAAATGGAAGATGGCAAGCTCGCGCTGGGGCAAATCGCAATCACGGCGCAGGTGAGTGTAAGCTATGCCATTCGCTAGGCTGGCGTCGTATTCGTTCTTGAATTTCGTTC
>DKKK01000144.1 GCA_002455215.1 Anaerolineales bacterium UBA6668
CACGGTGAGCATGGTAATCAATTGCAAGAGGGGCAGGTCGTGCCGCTCAATGGCAATCACCAGCAAACGCCCCAACCCCGGATAGTTGAAGACATTCTCCACCACCACCAGCCCGCTCATCAGCCAGCCAACGCTAATGGCAATGACCGTGATGGTTGGCAGGAGAGCGTTGCGCAAAACATGCCGAAACCGCACCGCCGAAAGTGGCAAGCCCTTTAGCTGGGCGGTGCGCACATAACCTTGCCGCAGTTCCGCCAGCACCCCGGCACGCGTCAGGCGCACCAAGTATGCCAACAATACCAAAGATGCAGTCAACGCCGGAAGAATTAAAGAAGGAAAAGCATTGGCAAAACTACTATTAAAGCCGATGCTGGAACTGGCAGGCAGTCCGCGCCAACCGGTCAGCGGATAAAGCCACTTGCCGAGCCGAAAAGACAACAGTTCAATTAAAACCACGCCCGTCACAAATTCTGGCAGACCCACCACGCCCAAAGTTAAGGTATTAATCGCCACATCCACCGGTTTTTGTGCATTAAAACCTGCCCACACCCCCATCAAAATGGCAATTGGCACGGTAAACAGCAATGTCAACAGGGCAATATAGCTGGAATTGCGCAAACGCGCTAACACGGCGGGCAAAGCTGGCTCGCGCAAGCTGTAGCTGACTCCCCAATCGCCGCGCAGTAAATTTCCCAACCAGCGCACATATTGTTGCCAGGCGGGCAAATCTAGCCCCAAATCGGCATGGCATTGGCTAATTTGCACTTGGCTGGCTTCGCGCCCCAGCAAGATGCGGCATGGGTCGCCCGGCAACCATTGGGTGATGGCAAAGACAATCACCGAAGTTAGAAATAAGGTAAAAATCAGCAGTCCAAAACGGCGCAGAATAAAAGTAAGCATGGCAAATGGGGCGTAGGATAACCAGTTTAGGTAAATTGAACAACTACTCGCTTTCTGGCACAAAATGGCAAAAAATTTGCTTGCCTTTGGCGGTGATGTGCCAATCGGGTGCTTGGGTGCGACAAACCGCTTGCGCCAACGGACAGCGCGTGTGGAAGGGACACCCGCCGGGACGTTGGCTTAAGTTGGGGATTTCTCCTTGCAAGGGCACAATCTCTTGCACCGTCTCGTCAATGCGGGGCACAGCGTTAAGCAAGGCTTGGGTGTAGGGGTGGTGTGGCAGGTTCAACAGCTCTGCACTGGGAGTTAATTCCATCAATTGCCCCAGATACAACACTGCCACCCAATCTGCACTGTTGGCGACTACCGCCAAATCGTGTGAAATGAGCACCATGCCAATTCCTTGCTCTTGGCGCAATTGCCGAAGCAAATCAAGCACGGTGGCTTGCACGCTCACATCCAAAGCCGACACTGGCTCATCGAGCAGGAGCAATTCTGGCTGGCTGGCAATTGCTCGGGCAATCGCCACGCGTTGGCGTTCACCCCCGCTCAATTGGGCGGGCAAACGTTGGGCATATTCAATGGGGAGGCGCACCGCTTGCAAGAGCTGGGCAATGCTCTGTTGGGCGGCTTCTGCCGACCTGCCCAGCAAGCTTTGCAAAGGGCGGGCAATGGCAGTGCCAACGGTTTGGAACGGGTTGAGCGATTCTTGCGGGTTTTGGAAAACCAATTGTAGGTGACGTAGGGTGGTGGCGGGGCGTTGCTCCACGCGGCGGGGTAGGGGCGCTTGCAGGAGTTGCACTTGCCCTTCATGCCAAGCGGAAAGTNNCCGTGCGTGCCAAGCTACTCTTGCCTGAGCCACTTTCCCCTACCAAGCCCAAAATTTGCCCCCTGCCAAGCGTCAAGTTCACATCGCGCAGGGCTTGCACTTGCTTTTTGCCCTTGCCATAGCGCAATTGTAGATTTTTTACATTTAATAAATCGGATTCCAGCGGCACTGCGGAAGCGGGCAAATTGCTAAAGCGCGGGACTGCGGCGAGCAGGTGTTGGGTGTAGGGGTGTTGGGGCTGAGAAAACACTTCGGCTGTGTTGCCTTCTTCCACCAGCACGCCTTTTTGCAAAACGCCGACCCGCTGGCACAACCGCCGTACCAAGCCCAAATTGTGGGTAACAAACAGGGCAGTGGTGCCGGTTTCGCGTAGTTGATTTTGCAAAAGGTTCAAAACTGCCGCTTCGGTGGTGACATCCAAGCCGGTGGTGGGTTCATCTAGCACCAGCAGTTGCGGGCGCAGGGACATTGCCATTGCCAGCAATACGCGTTGTTGTTGTCCGCCGCTCAGTTGGTGTGGGTAGCGTTGGGCAAATTCGGCTGGGTTGGGCAATTGCATTTTATCCAGCCAGTCCATGGCTTCTTTTTGTGCGAATTGGGCAGATAGCTTAAAGTGAAATTGAAGCCCTTCGGCAATTTGCTTGCCTATTTTAATGGAAGGGTTGAGTGCGCCGAGCGGGTCTTGTGGCATATATGCCAGCTCTCGTCCCCAACGCAGGCGGCGGCGTTCCAGCGGCTCTTGCAAGAGCGAAACCCCTTGCCATTGCACCTGCCCACCGGTTGGGGTGGCATTTTCTGCCAGCCAGCCCAGCATTGCCAAGCCGAGTGTGCTTTTGCCCGAGCCGCTTTCTCCCACCAAGCCGTAACATTCCCCGGCGAATAGTTCTAGTTGAATGGAATGCAAAACAGGGGTTAATTGTTTGGCGGTGCGATATGCCAGGCTGAAGTTTTTTACTTGGATGATGGCAGGGTTCATTCGGTTTCTCCTTGCAAGGTGCGTTTGAGTGCTTCGGCAAACAGGTTGATGCCGATGACCAACAGCACAATCGCTCCCACCGGGAAGTACATGCTCCACGGGATTTGGCGGGCAAAATCGCGGGCTTCGCTCACCATTAAGCCCCAATTGGCACTGGGGGGGCGTACCCCAATGCCCAGGTAGCCGAGCGATGCTACCAGAAAGATGCTATAGGAAAAACGCAAGGCGGATTCCACTGCTAAGGCAGGTAGAACCCCGGGCAAGATTTCGCGCAAAAGGATGTAGGGTAGGCTTTCGCCACGCAGGCGGGCGGCATCCACATAGGCGGTGTGTTTGAGCCCCAGAGTGACGCTTCGCACCACGCGTGCCACAATGGGGGTATAGACTGCCGCCAAAACGATTAAGATGCTGAACGCATTTCCGCCCAGCGTGCCCAATAGCAAAAGTGCCAATAGCAAGGCAGGTAGTGCTAATAAACTGTCGAACAAACGCATGAGTGCTTCGTCCAGCCAGCCCCCTTGATAGCCGCTGACCAAGCCAAAGAATGTGCCAAGTACCACTGCCAGCCCAGTGCCAGCACCTGCCAAACCGAGCACATCGCCTGCTCCGTGCAAAATTCGGCTAAAGACATCGCGCCCCAGTTGGTCAGTGCCAAACCAGTGTTGGGCGGTGGGGGGTTGGTAGGCGGCAGTGGGGTCTTGTTCGTTGAGCCGATAGGGAGCAAACACGCCGCCAAACAGGGCTAACAATAAAAAGAAGGCGGTGAGTGTGGTGCCAATTGCTGAAAGGGGGGAGTTGAAAAGCGTTTTCCACATGGTAGGAATTGCAGGGACGCGGATTAGGGACGCAGATTGGGGACGCAGATTAGACGGATTATGGGATGGCGCAGATTGGGAAGATTCTGGAAAGTCTTAGCGTTGTTGTGTGAAAAGTTCAGCG
>DKKK01000170.1 GCA_002455215.1 Anaerolineales bacterium UBA6668
CCGAAACTTTGAACCGCACCCCCAAATTTCCTATAAATTCCATTGTGAGAATTAATCTGCTAAAATTAAACGATAGGGTAGTGATACCCTCCATGACAGCCGCTTAGAATAAGCCCGCTTAGAATAAGCCCGCTTATACGCATATTCGGCGTGAATGGAAACTGCGCTTTTTTCTTTGAAGAAAAAAGCGCACACCTACCTGTATCGAATCTAAAAGTACTCAAAATGACAAACCAAACCCACCCGTACCAAATTTTAGTTGTTTGCACTGCCAATATATGCCGCTCGCCCATGGGAGAAGCACTACTCCGCGAGAAGATTAACCAGCGTGGGTATTCAGCAAAATGGCAGGTTGTTTCGGCTGGCGTGTTGGCACTACCAGGACTGCCCGCAAGCGAGTTTTCGGTACTCGAAATGGCAGACCGCGGGTTGGATATTTCCAAGCATCGCTCGCAAATGATCACACCGGAACTGATGAAGGAATCTCAACTGATATTTGTAATGACTCACCATCATCGTGATGCGCTAACTTTTCAATACCCAGCCCACAAGAACAAGGTGAAATTATTCTCAGAATTGCGTGGCATAAAATTTGATATTGACGATCCCTTTGGCGAACCCCGCGAAGGATACGCCGAATGTGCGCGGAATCTATTTGGGCTGGTAGAAATTGGCGAGAAACGTTTATTGAATTGGCTAGCAGAAGTGGAAACACAGGGCGAACTGCAATGACCAATATTGGGTATGCACGAAAAAAGCGCAACCCTTAACTGTACCGAATATGATTCGACATACCCATATTTAAACAAATCCTATGACAATTGCAACTGTAATTATGGCGGCAGGTAAAGGAACCCGCATGAAATCGGAACTTCCAAAAGTTTTGCACAAAGTGGGCGGACGCACGCTGATTGAACACGCATTGACCCTTGCAAGCGCTGTTAGCGACTTACCCCCAGTGGTGGTGGTCGGACACGGTGCAGACGCTGTGCAGGCAGTGGTCGGCGACCGGGCAGATTGTGTCTTGCAAGCCGAACAATTGGGCACCGGACATGCCGTGATGCAAGCTCACTCAACATTAGCAGGAAAAGCCGACTGGGTGTTGGTTTGGGCGGCAGATATGCCCTTGTTCCAGCCCGATACCTTGCGCCGAGTTGCGGATGCCCAGAGCAAAAACAGTGGTGCGCTCACTTTACTGACTGTGCAGGTGCGAGACCCACGCAATTTTGGGCGTATTGTGCGCGATGAGAGCGGTAATGTGCTGGCGATTGTCGAAGAAGCCCTGTGTACTCCCGAACAAGCCGCCATTCGAGAAGTAAATCCGGGCTTGTACTGCTTCCGCGCCGATTGGTTGTGGAGTCACCTGCCCAAGCTGAAAATCTCCCCAAAAGGCGAGTATTTTCTCACCGATTTATTGGCAATGGCAGTTGAGCAAGGGCAACGGGTGGTGGCAGTTTCTACGCCAAACGAGATTGAGTGCATCGGCATCAACACGCGGGTTCACCTTGCCGAAGCCGAAGCCGTCATGCGAGAACGCACCAATCGTTATTGGATGGAGCAAGGCGTCACTATCCAAGACCCCAACAGCACCTACATTGATGTTACTGCCCAAATTGGGATAGATACCATCATTTACCCTAACACCCACATTCAAGGCGATTCGGTCATTGGCAGTGGTTGTTCAATTGGTCCAAACACCATTATTTTTCGCTCGCAGGTCGGCAATCATTGCAAGGTGTTTTCTTCGGTCATAGAAGAAGCACATATGGAAAACAATGTGCAAATAGGTCCCTTTGGGCACTTACGCAAGGGAGCTTATCTAGCAGATGGGGTGTACATGGGCAATTTTGGCGAAGTGAAGAACAGCTACTTGGGCGCAGACGTCAAGATGGGGCATTTTAGCTACGTGGGGGATGCTACCATTGGCGCTCGTACCAATATTGCGGCGGGTACCATCACCTGTAACTTTGGTGCAGACCACAAAAAATATCGCACCGAAATTGGTGAAGATGTTTTCATTGGTAGTGATACAATGTTAGTAGCGCCGTTAACACTAGGTGACCGTGCTCGCACCGGGGCAGGAAGCGTGGTAACAAAGGATGTACCCGCAGATCGCTTGGCTGTTGGTGTCCCAGCACGGATACTGAAAAAACGAACCTAGTTCACCGAGCTTAAAAGTAGCCAATTGCTGTCTTTTCTACCCCATCTCATGCACTTTTTTTACACAGCCGGACCTTGTAACCCCCAGTGGCACTCTATATTGCCGGCAACATCGCGCCTGAAAGATGTAGCGCCTTTGTACGACCTAATCGCCAAGTGGCATTACTTTGTTTCCACGCTCCGCGTCAGGTGGGAAAAACCACTATGATGTTGGAACTGGCGCGAGAACTGACGGAAAGTGGGGCATATCTCGCCGTACTTGTATGTTCGACACGCATGAAAACTGCGCTTTTCTCCTTAAGGAAAAAGGCACAATCCTGACCAGCGCTCAATAACCCTGCTATCTTTTATGACATCTAACGCTTCATTAGTCGCTTTTGCCGTCCAAGTCACTCAGAATTGTTACGCGCCATACTCTAGCTTTCGTGTTGGCGCCGCGCTTCTGGGTGCATCCGGCAAGGTTTATTTAGGGGTGAATATTGAAAATGCCGCGTATTCGCCCACCATTTGTGCGGAACGCTCCGCCATTGCCCGTGCGGTTTCTGACGGTGAGCGTGAATTTACCCGCATTGCCATCGTCACCAAAGGCGCAGTGACTCCCTGCGGGGTCTGTCGCCAAACCTTGCGCGAGTTTGCCCCCGATTTAGAGATTGTGCTTGCAGATTTGCAGGGCAACATTCGCGTGGTGACTACGCTCAAAGAACTTTTGCCCGATAGCTTCGGTCCCGAACATCTATAAAGCGCCTTGCGCTACCCCAAAATAATCTCATGTGGTGGAAATCAGCAGTTTTTTATCAAATTTACCCGCGCAGTTTTGCCGATAGCAATCAAGACGGTGTTGGCGATTTGCCCGGTATTACCCAAAAAATCCCTTATTTAGCCAGTCTAGGTGTGGATGCGCTCTGGCTTTCGCCTGTCTATCCGAGTCCGCAATTTGACTTTGGCTATGATGTCGCCGATTATTGCGACATAGACCCCTTATTTGGCACACTGACAGATTTTGACCAGTTGGTGGCAACGGCGCATCATCACAATCTACGTATTGTGATGGATCTGGTTTTTAACCACACTTCCCACCTGCATGATTGGTTCAAAGAATCACGCCAAAACCGCCGGAATGCCAAACGAAACTGGTATATTTGGGCAGACCCCGGCTTGGATGGGGGAACGCCCAACAATTGGGAATCGGTTTTTGGCGGCTCAGCTTGGGAGTGGGATGAATTAACCGGACAATTTTACTTACATAGTTTTCTAAAAGAGCAACCTGACCTAAACTGGCGAAATCCTGAAGTGCGTCAGGCAATCTACGCCGTGATGCGCTTTTGGCTGGAACGTGGGGTGGACGGTTTTCGCATGGATGTGGTCAATGTTTATTATAAAGATGCCGCCTTGCGTGATAACCCGCTGGTGTTGGGTAGTGGCATCTCTAAGGGCTTACGTAGTTATGACCGTCAACGCCATATTTACGACCGTGACCAGCCTGAAATGGAACAAACGCTCGGCGAAATGCGGGCATTACTCGATTTTTACCAACCACCACGCATGATGGTGGGTGAAATTATGGGGGAAGATACGGGCATTGCCGCACGCTACTGCGCCTCCAATCAGCTTAATCTCGCTTTCAATTTTGAGTTTAGCAGTAGCGGCTGGCGTCCGCGCAATTTCCAAAAGATTGTGCAAAAGTGGGAAAGCACGCTTGGGGTAGACAATTGGCCCTGCTATGTGCTGAGCAATCACGATATTGTGCGCCATGTTAGCCGCTATGCCGATGGTCCACACGCGGCAGACCAAAAAGCGGTGGTTGCCGCCGCCCTGTTGCTCACTTTGCGTGGCACACCGTTCCTTTACTATGGCGAAGAAATTGCCATGCGTAATGTCAAATACGCCCGCGAGCAAATTCAAGACCCGTTTGGCAAGCAATTTTGGCCCTTCTATACCGGGCGCGATGGCTGTCGCTCACCGATGCAGTGGTCGGGTGCGGAAAATGCTGGCTTTTGCGAAAATGCCAAACCGTGGCTTCCGCTTGCCCCTGACTTTGCCGAGCGCAACCTTGCCCTTCAGCAGGAGAATCCTACTTCCATTTGGCATCAATATCGCCAATTGCTTGCCATCCGCCGTGCCGAATCTGCCCTGCAACAAGGTGAATTTGTCCCGCTCCAGCAACGCAATGTGGAAAGTATGGTCTTTCTGCGCCAGACAGCAGACGAAACTATTTTGGTCGCACTTAATTTCTATGGCTGGGAAGTCACTGCCCACCTAGACCAACCCCTACCCAGCGGTGAGTGGCAAACTTTGTACAATACACTTGCCGAACAGCCCGCTCCGGCTTATGTGCCGCAAACGCTGATTCTCAATGCCTATCAAGTGGCAATTTGGAAAAGAAAACCCTAAGGAACCGCTTATGCCGTCCCATTCCGCACAATACGCTCACTGGCTCACCCAGCAATACCGCAAAGCGCTTGAAAAAGCACCCGAACGCAAGGCGAGTTTTAGCACATCTAGCGCGATAGAACTTCCGCCCTTGATAACCCCCAACCAGCTAGATGAAGCCTACCAAGCCCAACTAGGCTTTGCTGGCGAATACCCTTTCACGCGCGGCATTCAACCTAGCATGTACCGCAGTCGGTTTTGGACAATGCGGCAATATGCTGGGTTTGCCACCGCCGAAGAATCGAACACCCGTTACAAATATTTATTGGCAAATGGGCAGAACGGACTTTCGGTGGCGTTTGACCTGCCCACCCAGATTGGCTATGACCCAGATGATGAAATGGCAATGGGAGAAGTGGGTAAAGTGGGGGTGTCTATCCCAACCTTGCAAGACATGGCACGCCTGTTTCAGGATATCCCGCTGGGCAGGGTCAGCACTAGCATGACCATCAATGCACCGGCGGCTATCTTACTGGCGATGTATATTGCGGTAGGGCAACAGCAAGGAGTCGAGCCGAAACAACTGCGTGGCACGATCCAAAACGACATTTTGAAAGAATATCTGGCACGCGGCACTTATATTTTCCCGCCGCGCCCTTCTATGCGCCTGATTACCGATGTGTTTCAATACTGCCAGCGTGAAGTGCCGCACTGGAATACCATTTCCATTAGCGGCTATCACATTCGTGAAGCAGGTAGTACAGCGGTGCAAGAAGTTGCTTTCACGCTTGCCAATGGCATTGCGTATGTACAAGCGGCAGTCAATGCTGGGCTGGCAGTGGATGATTTTGCCCCGCAGTTGAGCTTCTTCTTCAATGCACACAACCAATTCTTAGAAGAAATTGCCAAATTCCGGGCGGCACGCCGTTTGTGGGCAAGTATTATGCGCGAGCGATTTGGCGCAAAAAATTCGAAAAGCTGGCAGTTGCGCTTCCACACCCAAACCGGCGGAAGCACCCTGACCGCCCAACAGCCCGAAAACAATGTGACGCGGGTTACCATCCAAGCCCTTTCTGCGGTGCTGGGCGGCACCCAAAGTTTGCACACCAACGGCATGGACGAAGCGCTGGCTTTGCCCACCGAAACTGCCGCACGCGTGGCTTTGCGTACCCAACAAATTATTGCCTATGAAAGTGGCGTGGCGGACACGGTGGACCCGCTGGCTGGAAGCTACCTGCTCGAATACCTAACCGATGAAATTGAACGCCGCTCCCGTGACTATCTGGCGCAAATTGACGGGATGGGCGGCGCATTGCCAGCCATCGAAAGTGGTTGGACACAGAATGAAATTCACACCAGTGCCTATCTCACCCAACTTGCGGTTGAACGTGGCGAGCAAGTGATTGTCGGGGTCAATAAATTTGAAAGTGTTGTTACGCCCGCTGTCGAGATTCAGCGCATAGACCCCGCTATTGAGCAACGCCAGTGTGAGAAACTAGCTGGTTTGCGTGCCCAGCGCGACAATGAACGGGTCAGCGCTTTGCGTCAACAAATCGCTACTGCCGCAAAGGGAAGCGAAAACTTATTACCACTGTTTATTGAAGCGGTGCGTGCAGATACCACGCTCGGAGAAATTTGTAACACCTTACGCGAAGTGTGGGGGGAGTACCGCTAGGAAAGGAGACAACCTAGCAGTGGACATTTGCGCTTTGGCAGAAACGACTACCCGGGTGTTAAACCTTCCACTGCGGCGTATGCGCTCCACAAACTGATGCCTTCGCGGCTTCCTTCTCCCATGCGGTCAGCGCCGGCAAGGATGCTTCCGCATGCCCAAAGATTGCTAGCGACTACCCCACCATACGCATCCAATACCCGACCATCGGCATTAATTTGCAGTCCGGCTTGAGCATAGCGGTGAGCGCCCAAATAGCGCTCGCCCGCCCACTCGCTTTGCGCTATTCCCACGGCAAGTGGCACGTTGAACACACTTTCGCGCAGTGTGCCGTCTTGCTCTGCCACCAACCCGCCATGCGCAAATCCCCCACTTGCCAGTAAAAAGGCGTTTGCTGGTAGGGGTTGTTTGCGTCCGTTGTTCAACCACAGCTCGGCAATTGCTAAGCCGTGTCGCCCAATTTGCCCAACCACCTTTGAGCCGAGTATATACTGTCCGCCATTGCGCTGAAAGCTATTTTTTAGCAGTTGATACAACCGCAAGCCCGGCACACTGGGGGGTAACGTGGGAATCTCAAAAATATGGGCGTGCAGGGCATCTTCTACTGCATGAAAGACCGCGCCATGCTGGTCTAACCCCAGAATAGCGGGTAAGCCAATGCGCCCCAATTCCAAGCCGTGCTGTTCTCGCTCGTTTTGCACATCACGTTCCCACTGGCGCAAAATTTGCTCGCGCAAGTGGCTATTTTCCAGAATATGCGCCAAATCGGTGGGGTATAAATCGCGGCGGCGGCGAATCTCTGCGGGTAATTGCAAAAAAAAGGCGTGGCTAGGAACGGGCAGGTGGGCTTGTGCCAACTGTGGGTAAAAATCACGTCAACCGGCAATACCTGCCAAGCCGATGGGGCTTGCAGTACGCAAATCCCCCACCACCATGCTGGTCGGAACCAGACAACTGGCACGCGTTGCCCCTAGTGGCGTGGGAAGCCACCAATTGCTTGCCAGTGTGCCATGCACGGGGTAGCCGTTTTCGGCGCAGATAGACGAAAAAGCGTCGAGTGCCGCTTGCAAGTGTGGGCGTGGCAAAGTGTGGTAGGGATGGGCGGGGGGCAGTTCCTGCAAATCGGGTGCGCCCAGTGGCACGCCATTGTGGTAGCCATGCACATCAATACACCCATGCCCAAGTGTTAACCCGCCTACGCCAAAAGCGGCAATGCTCACTTGCCAGCCCTTTTTTAGCGCCAAACAGCCTGCAAACAGCCCGCTTAACCCGCTACCGATGATCATTAAGGAAGGTGACATAAACGAAGGGAAGATAATTAAAGCCCTGACGAAAACGCTTAAGCACGTAATCCAAACGCCAATCGTTGCAAATTTAGCGCAACTTGCTCTGCTGAAATGCCCATAGAGAGTTGAAATTGCAGATAGTTGGCTTGTAAGGGGGCAAGGAGTAAACTTGCTTGCACATAAGGGTCAATATCGGGGGCAATTTCTCCGGCTTTTAAGGCTTGCTGGAGCAATCCGCGAATGGTTAGATATTGCCAAAAATGCGGGCGGTTCATACGTTCTGCCGCTTCTTTCACCGCGCCCGCTTGCGCTTCTTGCAGTAGCGGTAAATGCTCCGCCACAAACAGCACCAACTCCGCCAAAAAATCGCTTAATTGGGTTAGATAGTTCATTCCCTGAGCAGTTTGCTCGCGCATTCGCTTCATCGCTTCATCTTGAAATTGTTGAAAAGCTTCATTGAGCAACGTCAGGCACAGTTCGCCTTTGTTCGAAAAGCGGCGGTAGAGCGTACCCTTGCCCACCCCGGCTAAGTCCACAATGTCAGACATAGAAACTGTTTCCACGCCATGCGCCGCAAATAACTGGCGTGCCGCCGCTAACACGCGCTCACGATTTTCTGTGGCATCGGCACGTTCCTTACGGGTCGGCGTATCCTTCGGCTGGAGTGGGAAGAAGTTGGTGGTGGGTGGGAGTGTCATGGCTAGGCTAGGGAGACTACTTGGGAGTATATCATAGTTTCGG
>DKKK01000204.1 GCA_002455215.1 Anaerolineales bacterium UBA6668
TGAACGAAGCCAACGGCAAGTAAAGTAATTTTGCTCAATATTCGACACGCAGGAAGTAGCACTTCTTCCAAAAGAAACAAAGGGCAATTTTGAAGCGTGCCGAAGAAGCCGTAAGGCGCCCAGTTTGGTTAGCCAAGCTGGCTCTCTTCATTAATAATTGAAAACTACTCTGTTTTGTTTAAACCGACTGAGCAGGGATTCATTCTTTTATTTCAACATTTTCTGTGTGTTTTGTCTCATGTCGCTCTGCGCCCCTAACCCCAATACCCTAACGAACCCTATGGTTGACATGGGTCAAACATAACTATGATTGTGGCAAACTCATTTTGAAAAGCCTAGGATTGTTGCCGCTTGCGCGGCTCGCAATGAGTGGGGCTACAGGTGGATACAAATATCGGCGATTCGCTGTTCGGCATATATGCCGAACANNTATGAGATATTCGTTAGAATATAGGGGTGCTTTGTACAAAAATAGATTCATATCATAATTTGAACAAAGTCACTGACCTAAATCCTATATCAAAACCAGAAATCTTATCATAGGTGGCTAATGGACATTACTTACTGGATTTTCAATCTTATTATCTTAGCGGTCATCGTATATTCAATATATTGGGTATACAAGAGCTATAAAACATTTACTTGGGTAGACTGGATTTTGTTACTTTTCCGCTTGGGTTTGCCCATTTTCCTTTTAGTAGGTATGCGCAACACCATTGTAAGTGGAAAATATTCGCTTGACCAATGGGTCAGCCTAATCATTTCTGGTTTGGCGCAAGGCAGTATTTATGCCCTGATAGCGCTAGGCTACACCTTGGTGTATGGCATTTTGCTGATGATTAACTTCGCCCACGGGGACGTTTTTATGGCAGGCGCATTCTGTGCCTATTTTGTTGCCAATGCGCTGGCTAAGGCAGGTTTTTGGCAAAGCAGTCCAATAGTGGCAATCGCCATCACAATTGCAGTTGCCGCACTCGTTTCCATGTCAATTGCCGTCACATTGGAAAAACTAGCATACCGCCCGTTGCGTAGCGCCCCGCGCCTGAACGTGCTGATTACTGCCATTGGAGCTTCCTTTGTGATTCAGTACCTGATTAAGGGATTTTTTGGCTCTGCTGTCCGTGCCTACCCGGAAGTCGCTCCACTAAAAGCATCTATCCCTATATTAGGCGCAAAAGTTCCACTTGCCCAATTGGTGGTATTGCTCATCGCGATGATATTGATGGGTTTGCTGTACCTATTGGTAGAAAAAACCAAAATGGGTAAAGCCATGCGGGCTGTTTCGGAAAACAAAGAAGTTGCCCGCCTAATGGGTATAGATGTCAACCAAGTGATTGCCTTCACCTTTGCCATCGGAGGCGCACTTGCAGGCGCGGCAGGGGTCATCGAAGGGTTGTATAGCCCACAAGGTGTCACCTTCACAATGGGTTTCTTTCCGGGTGTCAAAGCCTTTACCGCCGCCGTATTGGGTGGGATCGGCAACATCCCCGGCGCCATGCCTAGTGGACTTGTACTCGGCGTCTTTGAATCGCTCGGACCCAACCTGGTTTTGGGCGGTCTAGGTATCCCATCTGCCAACCAATTAAAGGACGCAATTGCCTTCTTAATGCTGGTCATGGTGTTAATTTTCCGCCCAAGTGGTATTTTGGGTGAAAAACTATCAGAAAAGAAAGCCTAGCCCCATTCAGAAAGGAGATTTATTATGAAACTAGACAACTTGAAGCAACAGATAAACCTGGGACTCGTGGCTGGTCTAATCACCTTGCTCATTGGTTTAATTGGGATGTTGGAGTTATTTGAAAAACGCATCATTCTCACTGGCTTGCCCGTTATCAAGGAACTATCCCTAGGTACTGTTTTACTTTTCATGGCGCCATTAGTTGCCGGAAACTGGGTTGCACGCAAAGCCGCCAACGACAAACGCAGTATTGGGCAAGGTTTGCTAGAAGCGCTGATTACCGGTATTGTTAGCGCCGTTCCAATTCTGCTTTTTCTCGGCTTGATGACGATTTGGAAAGACATCCGCGATGTTTTTGAAAATGCGAACCCAGCATTAGTAAACATCTTCACATTTGGGGAAGGTGTGAACACTACGGGCATCCTTGAAATGGTTGTGACCTTTGCTGTAGCAAGCAGTATCGGCGCATTGCTAGTCATGCTACCCAAGCAGTATGTTTCGCCATTTATTGCGGGTTTTGCCGCCGTCTTTGTAATTGGCATGTTGAGCGATTTGCTCTCCCAAGTTTNNAATTGGACAAAAATTGACTGGCTGGAAAAAAGTTTTATTGGTCAAACGATTGTAGAAGGGCTCTTGCTCAAAGTGTTATTGAAAGCTGGTACACTAACATTTTTAGGAGCAATACTCATCTTCGTAGCGGTTGCGGGCTATAACTTTGTCACCCAAATGAGTAAATCCAATGCGCCCCAAGCCAAAGTAAGCAAACAACTAACGCCTAAACAAATTGCCGGATGGCTGGTAGCCGTTGCATTGTTACTAATCGCCCCGTGGCTAGCGGGTCCGTACCTGAGTGATGTGATGGTCAGTATTGGCTTGTACATCCTGATGGGGCTAGGGCTAAACATCGCCGTAGGATTGGCAGGCTTGTTGGATTTGGGCTACGTTGCCACCTTTGCCATTGGCGGATATGTCATGGCATTATTCACCAGCACCAGCAAATTGGGTATTAGCGACCTGAGTTTCTGGATGGTCTTGCCTTTGAGCATTATTTCCGCCATGATTGCGGGCTTTTTCCTAGCTTTACCGGTTCTGCGCATGCGCGGTGACTATCTAGCCATTACCACACTTGGTTTTGGTGAAATTATTCGCTTATTGGCATTGTCCGATTGGTTGAAACCCTATATCGGTGGCGCCCAGGGTATCTTGGCGATTCCGAAGCCAGCGTTGTTTGGCTTTGAATTCAAAGGTCCGGAGCAAATTTACTACATCGTATTGATTGGATGCTTGATTATGCTCTTCATTTCGGTGCGGCTCACCAACTCACGTACCGGGCGACAATATATGGCAATGCGCGAAGACGAAGACGTGGCGAAGGCAATGGGCATTGACACCACTCGTACCAAGCTTTTGGCATTCACCATTAGCGCCGCATCCGGTGGCTTGGCTGGCGCCATCTTTGCCGCCAAAGTCGGAAGCGCATTTCCCCACAGTTTCAACCTGTTGGTTTCCATCAATGTGTTGGCTCTGATTATTGTGGGTGGCTTGGGAAGTATCCCCGGTGTGGTAGTTGGCGCAATCGCTTTGGTCGGCTTGCCGGAATTGTTACGCGAATTTAGCGAGTACCGCTTGCTGATGTACGGCATTGTCTTGATTGTGATGATGTTGGGACGTCCAGAAGGTCTGTGGCCCGCAGAAACCGCTAAACGCGAGATGCACAGCGAAAAGAGCAGTGCGAATTAATTTCAATACGGGATACTACTATGACTGATAACATTCTCGTTGCAAAAAAAGTTGTAAAACGTTTCGGTGGTTTGGTTGCGACTGACCATCTAGATTTTGAATTACCCCGCAAGTCTATTGTAAGCATTATTGGTCCAAATGGCGCGGGCAAGACAACCTTTTTCAATCTGTTGACAGGCTTCTACAAAATTGATGAAGGAACGCTGGAATTCGATGGAAGGTCCATTAAGGGGCGTACCGTGGATGCCATTTGCCGCATGGGTGCTTCGCGCACCTATCAAAACATTCGCCTTTTTTCGAACATGACCGCCATTGAAAATGTCATGGTTGGTCAGGAACCGCACCTTAAGACCAGCGTGATTGGCGACATTCTCAAATTGCCAAGCACTGTGAAAGAAGAGCTAATGAGCGNNCAAAGGCGATACCATCTCCAAAAACTTATCCTATGGCGACCAGCGCCGCTTGGAGATCGCCCGCGCATTGGGGAGCAAACCGAAGTTGCTCCTGCTTGATGAACCAACCGCTGGCATGAACCCAAAGGAAACCGCTGAAGCAACTACTTTTTTCAAACGTCTACGCGATGAATTAGGCACCACAGTCCTGCTGATTGAGCATGACATGAAAGTTGTGATGGGTATTTCTGAAAAAGTGACTGTGCTAGACTATGGTAAGAAAATTGCAGAAGGTACACCGGAAGAAATTCAACGCAACCCACAAGTAATCGAAGCCTATTTGGGGCGCGGTGCAACTGCGGCTTTGATGCATCAATAGGTGAAATTATGGCTCTCTTAGAAGTTGAAAATGTTCATGCCTATTACGGCAATATCCACGCGCTCAAGGGCATTAGCCTAACAGTGGAAAAAGGAGAAATTGTTACGCTGATTGGCGGGAACGGTGCAGGAAAAAGCACTACTTTGCGTACCATTAGCGCGTTAATGAAACCACGAGAAGGCAAGGTGCTATTTGAAGGGAATGACCTTTCAAAATACCCGCCGCATAACATGGTGCGCCATGGCATCGCCATGGTTCCGGAAGGTCGGGGCGTGTTTGCCAAAATGACCGTGCGCGAAAACCTGGAGATGGGCGCTTATTACCGCAACGACAAGGCAGGGATAGAAGCCGATATCGAAAACGCCTATACACTCTTTCCACGTTTGGGTGAACGCCGTAGCCAATTGGCAGGAACAATGTCCGGTGGCGAACAGCAGATGCTCGCCATGACACGGGCGTTAATGGCACGTCCACGTTTACTGCTGATGGATGAACCTAGCATGGGGCTTGCGCCCGTGTTGGTGGATGTGATTTTTGATACCATCGTAAAGGTCAATGAACAAGGGACAACCGTTTTGTTGGTGGAACAAAATGCCAGCATGGCACTCCAAATTGCCAACCGGGGCTATGTTTTACAAACTGGCGAAATTGTGATGAGTGCCGATGCCAAAGTCTTGAAAAACGACCCATCTGTACAAAAAGCCTATCTGGGTATTGATTAGCTACGATTTTTTTATACACTAATTCTTGAAAAGCCCTATGCTAGGTTGTGTAAAATCAAGCATAGGGCTTTTTGTGCCTATGCGAAAATTCAAACTCTTCTATTTATTTACCAACCACATAGACGCCTGGGGATTGGCGTTGGGGATCGCTATTGTGGTTGCCTACTTACATGAACAGTTAACTTGGCGTGCCTTTATTCTGGCTGGCGTGATAGCCTTTGGCTATTGGCTAGCCTTTGCAATGAACGATTATTTTGACCGCCAAGTAGATCAACTGGATAGCCAAAAAGCACGCCGAAACTTTTTTTGCATGGTGGCTCTGACACCAAAGCAACAATTTTTCTACCCAAGCTTGTTGGCGTTGGCTTGGCTCATCATTGCGGGTGGACTTGGCATGTGGGGTTGGCGGGGTTGGCTAGCCTTACTGGTCTGCCTGACAATCAGTTGGAGTTACTCCGCCCCACCCATCCGACTTAAATCGCGAGCCGGGCTAGATTTGCTGACTCATGTTGGCTTTGTAGAAACGTTCCCGTATCTGCTCATGCTGTTCCTACTTAAAATTGCACCCAACCAAACCGATGGGCTATTGCTCTGCATCTTGCTGGTTGCGTCTGCTTGTGCTCAGTTAGAACAGCAAATTCGGGATTATGATAGCGAAGTGCAGGTCGAAAGGAACCTGACCACCCGCATTGGCAAGTCGTGGGCTGTGTCCTTGCTAAAATGGCTAAGCATAACTTATCTTGCACTGGGCTGGATTGGCTTTGGCGGGGGGTGGCTTCCCACATGGCTATTGCCCCTTGCCAGTTTGAGCGTGCCAGTTTTCATTTGGCGTTTATTTTTACGCATTGACGGAAGCTACCCAACCTACCTGCCTAAGACTCGCCCCTATTGGTTAACAATACTCATTTTGATAACAGGATTTTCTTATCTATTTATATTAATTTTATTGAAGTAAAAATTTTCATGCTTTCGATAATTAAAATTATCGAAACAAAACTCACAACCGGAAAAATGCGACAAATAGGCGGGGTAATCTCTCAATTCAAAAAATCTGTACTAAGGACAGAGGGGCTTTACCGACACGCTCCCGATTCGGTACGCAGATTGGACGG
>DKKK01000188.1 GCA_002455215.1 Anaerolineales bacterium UBA6668
TCCCACTCATTTGGGGACAACCCTAAACCATTGTTTGTTTCACTATCCTGAGCAGTTACAGAGATTATTTTTTAATGGCTAGGTATTTTCGCTTCAGGGGAGACATTGGCAGTGCGATTTGACCTTCCAATGGGTCACCCAATAATGATAGTTGTTCTGATTTTTCCATTGCCAACAGTGCTGTATATGCCGCCATGTGTGCGTCCATCTGCTCTACCGGCAAAATTTCCTGTAAGTGCCACTTTCCAAGCAAAACTTGCTGACGCGAAATTTCGTCAAACAGGCGCAATGGATTTTGCACATCCAAGCCCACATCGTACAACACCATTTGGCGTTGCAATTGCCCCAAAAGATGGCTCTTGGGGCGGGGCAAATGCCCTAGACAAACCGTGTAGGCGCTTTCCGTGTGCGTTTCCAGTAATTGGCGTGCTGAATCGAATATTCCCGGGCGATAATTGACAAATCCGAGTTGACGCAGGGCTTCTACTATTTGCCAACCCAATTGGGTGCGTGCAGAGACAGACACACTTGTGGGTGGCGTGTTCGCAATTTTCATGCCTATCTGTGCTAACATAAACTCACATACGCGAAAATCTTGCCAAAGTGTGGCATTGGCTGGCAAACCGTAGCGCAAACGCCCGTTGACTCCTGCCAAAATGCCCTGATTGGCGCTGAGTGGTGTGTCAATTGCACAGACAGCATTGGGGTACTTCGCTATCTGCTCCAGCGCTTGTGCTGTAGACAGCGTTCCGGTAAATAGGGTTTCCATCTCTGCATCAATCACGACCAAATGCAAGGGCTTGCGTGGCGAAATCACCGATAATCCGATAAAGCTGTTTTTTTCGCGCATGGGGTTATTCCATCACCAACATAGATGCCACGGCTTGATTCAACACCCGCCGACATTTGGCAAATTCTGCGGGTTGCAAGCTGGCGCTTAACAAGCCCAATGAAAACGGGTACNNTGTAGATTGATATGAATGACAGCCGCCGCTTCTTCACCCAGCACATGCCGCAAACGTTGCGCTTCAGCGCTCTTATCAAACAGGGCGTGCGCTAACGTTTGGTATAAGCGCATCGGGCTAACCTGAAAGCCTACTACGTCACCGATCTTTCGTAACGATGCTTCGATTTCTGCAATGGAATGCCAATGTGCCAAGAAATTTTCGTCTCCGCTCTCTGCTTGTGCCGAAAGTAGAATTTGTAGCGCGGTGTCGGGCAGGGGGTACTTGCCAATTGCCATATTGAACGCAAATGTAGCAACATCCAATTCTGCGCCTGTGTACGAGACAATCGCTTCCAATGGCATACCGCAAAAGAGAATGAGTGCAATCAACGCTTTTTCAGATGTGGAAGCTTGGTCTAGCAAAGTGGAGATTTCAACCGCACTAAAAGGACGAGTTGTGGGGGAAGGAGTGCCATGCAATAATGCAGGATGCCCATTGCCAGCTTTGAGTTTATCCACTAGTTTTTTTACGTCTTGCGAGCGGTCTTTACGGCACACCAAAATGACATCGTCGGTATCTACAATGACCAAATCTTCGACCCCGATGGTAGCAATGGTACGCGATGCACTGATGACCAGGCTATTTTTCGTATCTAAGGTGAGATGTTCACCAACGACAGCGTTATCTTGCTCATCGCGTGGTAGTACATCATACACGGCTGACCAACTTCCCACATCACTCCACCCAATCTCCACCGGCAGAACAGCCACACGCTTGGCGTTTTCCATAATGCCGTAATCGATTGTCGTGTTCTCTACACCGTTCCAAACGCGGTGAAGCGTATCCAAAAACTTGGGGGTATCAATACTTGACTCAATTTCTTGCAAGGTGGCGTACAAAGCTGGCATTTGTCGGGCAAATTCTGCCAAAATGCTTTTGACTTGCCAGATAAACATGCCACTATTCCAGCTAAAACGCCCGCTGTATAAATAACTTTCCGCTGTTTGGCGGTTCGGTTTTTCCACAAAGCGTGCTACGCGGTAGGCATTGCGCCCAGAATATGCGCCTAAACGAGACGAACGTTCAATGTAGCCATAACCAGTCTCCGGATAATCAGGCTGAATACCGAGTGTGACCAACCAATTTTCTCGCGCTAGTTCGCTTGCCGCCAAAAGCACGTCGCGGAATTCCGCTTCTTTGCTAATCAGGTGGTCTGCCGTTAGAACCGCCATAGTCGCATCCGGGTCACGTTTGTTTAGGTGAACAGCCGCTAACCCAATTGCGGCGGCAGTGCCACGTGGAGAAGGTTCGCCGAAAATATTGGTCGGTGGGACATCTGGCAATTGTTGGCGAACCGTTTCCGCATACCCCACGCTGGTGCCGACCAAGATTTGCTCGGCAGGGATGAGCGGAGTTAGTCGGTTCTGCGACTCTTGCAAAAGCGAATAGCCGCCGGTAAGACCGATGAACTGTTTGGGGTGATTGGTGCGACTACGCGGCCACAAGCGCGTGCCTGAGCCGCCAGCCATAATAAAAGCATATAAGTTTGATTTCATATTGTTCAAATTACAAGTGGATCTGGCATTTATCCGCAAGGAGAAATGAAAGTTAATTTGATGAGTTGCGCTATCGGTTTAGGGCAATTGTACTATGTCAAAGCCAATTTGCGGCACAATTTGCAAGCGTCCGCGATACTCTCCAATTTTTCCGGTTAATCTTATCAGCGGTCCGCTAATAAGATTTTTGGCTTCCGGCACAAAATCCAGCACGTTTTGCCACAGGACGACATCAATCGAGCCTGTATCATCTTTGACTTGCATTCTCGCACCGAGCGAGAAATAGTCAAAACCCCGCACCTTGCCCTCTACGGTCAATAGCTGACCGCTGTCTGCCAGCGTAATATCTCCAATGGGCGCAGGCTGTAATTGGGTTTGCCCGGCGCTTAAAATTTGTACGTCTTGCGCGGTTTGGGGGACAATTTGAAGTTCGTCATTAAATGTTCCGATTTCCCCTTGTGCCAGCACTCCTGCCCCAGGACGTAAATCTTCAATGCCGGACACTGCCGCATAGGTGTCTTGAAAAAGTACCAGAGCAAGCTGTCCTGTACCATCATCTAGGGTGAATTTAAAACCGGCGCTAAAACTGTTCATATCTACCACTGCACCCTTTACCCAAATAATACCGCCTAGTTGAGATGAAACGTCTGCCAATGCAACTGTTTGTGGAGCGGTGGGTGTTGGGCTATCGCTTGGAAGTGGAATTGGGGTTTCGGTAGGGGGAAGTGGGCTAGCTGTAAAAGTCGCTGTAGGGGGAATGGGGGTTGCTGTGGCTGGCACGTCGGTTGCTGTTGGCTCCAGCGTGACGGTAGGTGCGGGCGTACTCATGCCGCAAGCAGTTAATAATACCGCCAAGCTAGCAGAACAAAACGCTTGACAAAGGGAGTGTTGGTTCTTCATGTTCGGCTCCTAATTAGGAACAAAATTTCAGCAAATCGCGCAAGGTAATAGCGTTCAGGTGATCAAGGAGAATCCGCAATTTTTAAGCCTGCTATATTTGGCACAGGTGGTAGGTGGCACACATGCCGAACACCGAGTCACACTTTTTTTCTTACGGGAAAAAGCGCAATTCCCATCTGTGTCGAAGCTAACATCATGGTTCAATGTAATTTTATCGTAACTGCTCAGGCTGGTGAAT
>DKKK01000169.1 GCA_002455215.1 Anaerolineales bacterium UBA6668
CCGAAACTTTGAACCGCACCCCACCCGCCGCACACCATTGACAAAGCAATTACATCGTTTATACTTAACTTAACCAGTTGTCTGGCATAGAAGGTTTTCCCTTCAAAAGCCCTTCTTATGAGGGGCTTTTTTATTTGGCTGGTTTTTTTGCGCGGGGCGATGGGTGCAAGTGTGCTAGCCGCCGCTAACGATTGTTAGTAGTGCGGTGTTCTCCCGCTGAATCGGCAATTCCTTCCCCCACTGCCAACAAAATCCCCAAGTTTAGTAGTTCTTGCTGGAGTGGCTTCCAGTCCTTTGCCCGCACAATGACTGCCAACTCACCGAGCGTTTCGCCCAAAAAGCGCCGCGTGCGTGGATTTTCACGAATTTGCGCCAACACGGCTTCGTTTTGTACGCGCAAAATTAGCGCTTGTTGTAACTGCGCTTCTTGCCCGCGTTCTTCCCAGCGGGTGAGTGCTTGCTCTACGGGCGCGGGGAGTGGGCGGTGGCTGGCGCGTTGCAAAAAGGCACGTACCTGCGGTGGGCGAATGCCGCCTTGCAAGCCGCGTTGCAAACCCGCCACACTCAAGCGATAGGCATACGTGTTGGCATCGGGTGGGGTCAGCCAGTCGCCAATGCGGGCAGTTTGAAAGCGCACATAACGGTTGCTGGCGCGTGGCACCACAATCAGCCCATCCGAGCGCAATTCAATGGGTGGGTTTTTTTCTGGCAACTGCCATGGACGATTGCCCAAAAAAGCTCCCAGCAAGCTGGTGGGGCGCACAGCCAGTGTCTGCTCAGTTCCCGCCACATCCAACACGCCCAGCCAATGCAATGGCTGGCTGAGTAGGTAGCGGATATACGCCCCTTCCACCGTGTGCCAACTGGCAAAACCGCGCAAGTACTGCCCGCTGGCTCGTTCACGCACATACCACAAATCGTATTCTCCGGCGCTCCGTTGAAAATCTGGCAAGGTGCGATACACCCGCTCGACAAAATCATCTGCCAATACCCACTCTCCCGCTGGCAAAAGCGCCAAGCACGACAAAATTGCCTTGCGAGTGCGCACGGGTTGCAGTTGTATNNCTTCATCCACAAGCAGGCTTGGTACTGCCAGCAGGTCGCGCCATTGGGTGGACTCTTGCCAAGCCTGTGCCAACTTTGCCAATTGCTGGGCACGCGGCAGGCGCAAAAATTCGCGGGCGGGTTCGGCACGCAGGCGCAAAAGCGTGTCTTGCACTACCCCCAACTCGCGCAGTAGCACTTGCAAGCAGGTTAATGCCTGTGGGTGACGCAATTGTTCCTGCAACGTTTCTCGCTGTGAGTTGGATAAGGCGCTGGCTTGCTGGCTAAAACACTGGTAAAACGCCAACACGGTGCAGGCATCATCTACCCAAGCGGAATTGGCGCGTTGCCAGGTGTGGGGCGGGACTTGGCTGGTGGGCCGTGGGGTGAAGGTGGCAGTTGTTGGGCTGGTGGTTGAGAGCGTGACCGGGGGCGCGGGTTGGCTGGGGAGCAGGTTTTGCAGGATGGGTAGTAAATCTGCCGGAACGTAAAAATATTCTTCCACTTCCTGTGTGCGCACAAATGCCCGCCCCAATAAACCGCGATACCACAATTCTTCGGCAATGCTAATCGGTTTGCGTTGGGGCTGTTCACGCTCGCGGGCTACGCTCCCCAATGGGCGGACTATCCCCGCCTGCCGTTCCAACTCTGCCACGCGCACCTGCCCATGCTGACGGCACACCCATTGCAAGAGAGTCTGGGCGGTCGGGCTTAAGCTTGCCCACACCAGCGATAGGGTTTCGCTCTCTTGTAGGGCGTGTGCCAACTCGCTGGCGGCGGCGCGGGCATTGCCAGCCTGTAGCTCCACCCCCACCGCTTCTGCCATCATGCGCAATTGGGCAAGGTCATAATCTAAGTAGGTGCGTTCAGCCGAAAAGATAGACATGCCAGCAAGAAACGAGTAGAGTGTGGGTTAGCCTGCTAATTTGAGCAGTGCGCCGAAGCGCCCGGTGGTGGGTCCGTGGGCGCGATGGGAGAAAAATAAGTCGCTGTGGGTGTAGGTACACAATTCGGCAATTTCAATTTGTTCTACCCCGCATTGGCGGAGCATACGGGCATTGGTTTGCCATAGGTCAAGGTGGCGTTTTGTCCCTTTGTCTAGCACTAGCCCGGCGGTTGTTCCTACGGCGGACAGGACAGCTTGTTCGACTTCTGCCCCCACTGCGTAAATGTCCGGTCCGATGGATGGACCAATGCAGGCAATGATATCGGTGGGACGACTGCCATATTCGCGTTGCATGGCTTGCACGGTGGCGCACTGCACGCCGTTGACCGTGCCGCGCCAGCCTGCATGGGCAATGCCAATGGCGTGTTGCACTGGGTCGTAGAATAGGATGGGCACACAGTCGGCAAAACGCAAAAAGAGCGAGATGGCAGGGTTGTTGGTGACGAGCGCATCGGCTTGGGTGTCTGAGTCGCAGGCGGTGTGGTTAACGACTACCACTTGTGCGCCATGTACCTGCCACAGCGTGGCAATGAGCGTTTCTGCTACCCCCACTGCTTGGTAGGCACGGCGGCGGTTTTCGCGCACATTGTGTAGGCTGTCCCCGGTGCTAATGCTCATATTGAGCGAAGCATACGGCGCGGGGCTGACTCCGCCCTGTCTGCCAAACACCGCTTGCACCAACGGTTGGCTTGCCAAACTGGATGNNAACTGGCAAAGGTGTAATACACCAGCCCGTGCTGGTTATGCACCTGCATGTTTGCCCTTGCCTTGCTTGGCGAATTTTTTCTCAATATCCGCTTTGATTTCCACCATCGACTCCGCTACATAGGGAAACGCCAACCAGCCGTTCATTAAGCCGAATAGCCCGCCGGTGAGTGTGCGGAGGATGGGGGTGCTTTCGCGCAAGGGTAAGACACTCAGCAATGGAATGTAGCTCAGGGGTGGCTGGGAAAAAAGCTGGGAGAAGCCATCTAGGGCAATGGGGGCAATGCCCAACAGCAGGTAAATGGCAATGTGTATGGGTNNGTTTGCCGAAGTGGTTGAGCGTGGCGTAAACAATGCCAAAGATGAGCAGTGCGCCGTAGATGGCAATATCGCGTTGGCAGTAGCCCACTTTGTAGCCCATGCGTTCATCGCCGACAAACTGACGGGCAAAAAAGCGCCCTTCATTGGTGTAAGGGTTTTGCCCGGTGAAGGCTTCAAACTGGCTGGCGGGGTAGTAGGCTTGTTCGCCAAATAAAAACCACGAGCGGTAGGCAAAGGTGTGGCACAGTGGGCGGTAGATGGTGTAGATGGCTTGGGCGGGGCGTTCCCAGCCGACTTTCATCAACACCGGCGCTACAAACGGTAGTCCGACATATACGGCAAACAAAACGTTTAGATACAATAGCCAATTGTTGGCGATGTTTAGGAAGGTGCGATCTACGCGATTGGCAAATTTGTTCATGGGGTCAGGATGGTGGCTAGGTTTTCTTCTAATAGTTCAGGGGTGAGTACGCCCAAATGAATGGCGCTGATGATACCTTCTCGGTTGATAAAGTAGCTGGTTGGGTAAGCGCGAACACGGTATAAGCTTTGGATGTCGCCTTGTGAATCGAGCAAAAGTGGGAAGGTTAAGCCTAGCTCCGCGCCAAAATCGGCAACATCGGCTTGGCTTTCGCTGTCATTGATTGCTAATATGACCAGTTCTTCGGCGCTGTGTGCCTGCCAAGCGGCTTCGAGCACTGGCATTTCAACTCGACACGGGCCGCACCACGTTGCCCAAAAGTTGAGCAGGACGGGCTTACCTTTTTGCTCTGTTAGGCTGAAGGTAGCGCCGCTCATGGCATCGGTTAGGCTAAAATTGGGGGCGGGTGAGCCTACGGTCAGCGCAGTTTCCGAATATTCGGGGGCGTTGGCGTTTTTGGGAGATTTTAATACGCTGGGTAGGAAAATGGCAAGCCCCAGCCCCAGCCCAACCAATAAACTGCCTGCCAAGATTGCAAAGAATTGCCAAAAGGCGCGTGGAGAATTCATAGGATATGAACGCGGTGAGTTATTTTGCCATGCCCATTAGCAGGTTATCCATCCACTGTTGAAAGGCGAGCGCCCACGGTTGGCTTCCCAAACTGGCATTGAGCACGGTTAAGCGTCCCAAGAGTAGCAAGACGCCAATCAGCAGGAGCAAGCCACCGGTCACGTATTTTACAATCGGCATAATTTTGCCAGACTTACGCACCAGTGGGCGGATTTGGTCAATTAATAAGGCGGATAGTAGGAAGGGTACTGCTAAACCACTGGTGTAGGCGAGCAGGAGCGGTAACGCTAGGCTGGAGTTGTTGGCGGCGGCAGTTAGGATCGCGCCGAAGATGGGTCCCACACACGGCGACCAGCCTGCCGAGAAGGAGATGCCCATTGCAAAGGAACTCAGCAGGTTGCTACTGGTTTGCACGCTATCTAAGTTCAGCCGGCGGTCGTAGTCTAGGAAGGGGATATACACAATGCCGAGCGTGTGTAACCCGAATAGGATGACCACAATGCCACCCAAGCGCATGAGCCACGGGGTTAGGTCAAACAGTAACCCACCGAGTGCGGAGAGTGCGAATCCACCAATGATAAAGACAACGGCAAAGCCGAGCACAAAGGCAAGCGCGTGCAGAAGGGTGAGCCAGCGTTGCAGGGGGTGTTCGGCGGTGGCAACTCCTGCCGCTTGTACTGCCCGCCCGCTGAGTACGCCCAAGTAGGCAGGTACGAGCGCAAAAACGCAGGGGCTTAGGAAGGAAAGTAAGCCTGCTAGGAAGGCAATGGGGATGGAGAGTTGGGAGGCAGTCATTGGAAAGGTTGGAAATGCTGGCAGGTTGGTTGCCGCTTACAGATAAGATGGTTGCCGAGGCGAGACTCAGCACACATATATTGGGTACGGGTCAGATTTGCGCTTTTTTTTATGGGAGAAAGCACAAGTTCCATCGTGTTGAATAGAAATCATGTCAAGTATATCAGGAAGTGGGCGTAAGAAAAATTAATGCTGAGGGAAAATGCCCACCTGCAAAGCAATAACCCGCTTGCGACCTTGCACCTACTGACACCGGTCACTTAGCCCCTAGCCTTCAGCCGATATTCCTGCCGTTTTTTGCCCGCCATAAAACGAGCTTCTTCTTCGGGGGTTTCCAGTTCCAAACTGGGCACGGGTACGGGTTTGCCGTTTTCGTCCACTGCTACATACACGAAATAGGCGGAGTTGGTGGCTTCGGTGGTGCCGCTCAGCGGGTTTTCAGCCAGCACTTGCACCCAGGTTTCGATGGAGGTGCGCCCAACATACGAAACTTCGGCGTGAAAATGCAGAATGTGCCCCATGCGCACCGGTCGGTCGAAGGTCATGGAGTCGATAAAAACAGTGACCACGCTATTGCGGGCATGGCGCATTGCCGCCATTGCACCGGCTTCATCGGCGAGCTTGACAATGTGCCCGCCGTGCATGGTGCCGTGAAAATTGGCATGTTCTGGCTGGGCAAATAGGGTGACGGTGACGCGGCTGGCGGAAACGGTTTTGGAGGTCATGGAAAGGAAGTTAAGAAAGTTAAGAAAATTAAGGTAAGTATGGGCTGATCTTTAGGTCATTTCGACCGAAGGGAGAAATCTTGCCATTGTGCGATATTCGGCACGGCTGAAAGCTATGCTTTTTTCCTTATAGAAAAAACGCAAATCAATATTCAGTATGATACCGCGAATATAACCCATGCCGAATATCAAAGATTTCTCACTCTTGCTAACATTACGTTGTTAGCACCCATTCGAAATGACAAAGCCGTTGCTAGGCAATGAAGCGTTGCGTTCTGGTCAAAAAAGC
>DKKK01000109.1:0-2019 GCA_002455215.1 Anaerolineales bacterium UBA6668
AAATGCCGGCAACCATAACACAACACCACCAACCCCAATGCCAATGCTTCACCGGCTATGAACACGCCTACATCTAGCCCCTTGCCTTCCATGCTATAATCAAATAGCGCATTCATCTTCATAGGCTGCGGTGCCCAGCAAAACGCCCATTCCTGCACACAGCCTTCTTGCCAATATTTTGCGTGCGCCCCTTTCTTTGGAGTAGCCATGCCCACCTACATCAACCCCTACACCGATTTCGGCTTCAAAAAATTGTTTGCACGAACCCGCCCAGCAAGCCTTGCTGGAAAGCTTAGTTGCCACACGGCAACTCAATCGGGCAATCCAAGCCTATTCGCACTATGCCAGTTTGCTTTGGGGGCAATTGCGAATTTTGCCGAGCGAGACTCTGCAAGCCTATATGCGCCAGCTAAAAAGCCAAAAGCCTATCCAATTGGCGCACCCGCCCCCTTCCGGCAATTCGTCACAGTCGTTAGATATCCTACGCTTTAATTATGGCACGCCTTTTTTGGGCAGGCGCAAAGAACTGCAAGAACTCAGCCAATTGCTGGAAAACCCATCGGCACGTTATGTGTGTGTGGTTGGGCTGGGCTTGCGCCGCGTCACCGGTCATGCTGGGGCATCGGCTTGCTCGCTAGAGCATTTGGCGATGGTGTACACCGCCAAGCAAGATTGGCTGGCGGCAGAAAGTGCGGCGGCGGAAAGTGAGCAGTTGTATCAACAGGATTCTGAGTGGGCAGAAGTGTCGCGCTTGGTGTTGGTGCAGGGCGATTTGCTACGCTTGCAAGGGGCGTGGGCGTTGGCTTTTGGGGTGTATCAAACTGCATGGACGATTGCCAAGCAAAACCGCAATACCCCGCTGGCTAATGAAATTTTGTTGCGTTTTGCCTGGTTAGCCGAAACCTTCAATCAGCACGTGATTGCCTGCCAATTGTTGGGGTGGGTAGGGCAACAAGTGACTGCCGATTTTCACACACGCCAGCTTGCCAGGCAATCGCTCTTGCAATTGCAGTGTGATGAAACCAGCCTTTTGCCCAAAGATTTGTCCGGTGCGTTTAATTGGGTGTTGGCACTGGAAAAGACACTGGCATAGCGGGAGGTGGGATACGGAATACTGGATACGGGATATGGGCGGTTTTGTAGAGCCGNNTTGCGGCTCATGGGTTTCGATAAACGAGACATCACGGTACAAGAAGCAGGATACGGGAGATGGGAAGCGGGATGGCGGACAATTTGAACAGACGGCGGTACAATTTTTTTACAGAATTTTACACTTTTCGTGATTTTTAGCCGGAGTAAACCAGTATGACTTTCTACCTTAAATTGTACTTCGCCACTTTGTTGGCATTTTTCGCAATTGACATTGTGTGGTTGGGCTTGGTGGCAAATTCGTTTTACCGCCAGCAGTTGGGCTTTATTATGGCGAGCAACCCCAATTGGCTGGCGGCAATTATTTTTTACTTGCTCTTCATTGTCGGGATTTTATTCTTTGTAGTCGCACCCGGCTTGGCAGAAAACTCCCTGAAAGCCACGCTGATACGCGCCGCCTTGTTTGGGCTGATTACTTATGCCACCTACGACCTAACCAACCTGGCAACGCTGAAGAATTGGCCCCTATTGGTAACAGTGGTAGACCTGGTGTGGGGCACACTGTTGAGCATGGCGGTCGGCACTGCCAGCTTTTTCATTGGCAAATGGCTGGGCGGCTAGGTAGTTTCTTCGCTATTGAGTGAATATTGCCCTTAAAACGGGCTTAGTGGCACACCGTGTTTGGGGCGAAAAGTTAGCGCAGGAAAACAAAAACGCAAGCTTGTCTTTGCGTTTTTTGATTCTGAAAGGGAAGTTTGCGGGGAAAAGCAAAACCAGACTAGACCCAGCACAGCTACAGATTGCGGATTTGTAACTGCTCAGGCATAGCCAACGGGTTAATATTTAGATGTTTTTACGGGTGCAACCGCGAAAATGAACGTATTCGAACCGATTGATACCGAAACTGTAGAGCCGCAATGCATTGCGGCT
>DKKK01000109.1:2137-5843 GCA_002455215.1 Anaerolineales bacterium UBA6668
AAATGACCCGAAAATCAGAGCCTTTCAAGTGAAGGTTGGCACTACGGGAAAAACGCAATGGCTCCCCGTGCCGAATATAGTCAGCTGTCAGGTGCAAGCGTACCCGCCCGCGTGTACTCTACAATCACCACGCCCTTGCCCGTCACAATGCTTTCTGTCAACTTAAAGGTGGCGGGCAACGTGCCCGTTTCAAACAAGCGTTTGCCGCTTCCCAGCGTGATGGGATAAATCATCAGCCAGAAAACATCCACCAGATCGTGCCTGAGCAAGCTTTGCAGTAAATTTCCACTGCCCCAAACGTGCAAATCTGCACCGGGTTGTCGCTTAATAGCACTGACTTGCGCGGCAATATCCCCGTTTAAAAAGACGCTGGGTTGCCAGTGACTGCTGGAACGGCTTGTGGAGGCAACGTATTTGGTGGCAGTGTTGACTGCTGGCCAAATTTCCGGGTGCTGGGACCAGTAGGGTTCCCAAATTTCAAAAGTTTTGCGCCCCAGCAATAAGTCGAATGACGCGTTCATTTGTTTTCTCAGTGCTGTGCCTTGAATCTCGTCAGCATACGGCGCAATCCAACCGCCGTGCCTAAAACCGCCACTGGCATCTTCGTTTTCGCCACCGGGAGACTGGAATACGCCATCCAAAGAAAGATGTTCAAGTACAATAATTTTTCGCATACCAAAAGTCCTTAATAATTTGATTCGTTAGAACGCAGGCACGATTGGGGAGCAGGAAATTGCAGACCGCATTCCACTTGAACTGAATCTGCACAGTTTGCCTGCCGGGGTGCCACCCTAGCCCAGTGAACCATAGGGCACGGGACGCGCAAACAGTTTTTCCAGCGTTTGCCAGCCCAAACTCATAATCCCAAAGCCAAACAGGATGGCGACTGCCATTAGCAAATATCCCAACCATTGGAAGGAAATACCCGCTTGCCACAACCCAATTTGCAATTGTACCCATCCCAATAGCAAGTGTTCCCGCACCAGTGGCAGGCTAAGCAAAGCCAGGAAACTGACCAGCACGCTAAAACACAACACCACCAACCCCAATGCCAATACTTCGCCTAGCGGCAGGGTGAAGCGCACCATCGGACGCGCTTGTGCCCGAATTTGGCGCAAAATTGCCCCCTGCAAGTTGGGGGGCGTGTCCTGTAAAGCCCAATCGCGGGCGGTGTAGGCAATTTCTTGTTCCAATGCTTCAGCCGTGAAAGTTCGTTTGCTCATAGTGATTCATTCATCCATGTTTGGGCGTTGCGTTTGAGTTTTTGCTTTACGCGGAACAGGTGTATTTTTACAGTTCCCAATGGCATTTGGGTAATCTCGGCAATTTCTTGATATTCCAATGCCTGTTGGTAGCGCAAGGAAAGCAGTAATTTTTCATGTGCGGAAAGCAATTCTAATTGGCGTTGCAACCAGCCACGTAATTCCGCTTCTTCTACCGCTTGCCCCACGTCATCTGGGGTGGCGTATTGTTCCAATAATTCGTGTTCGTCACATTCTGCCAGTTGGCGCTTTAGCTGTGGCGCCCGATTGTAACATAAATTTACCACAATACGGTATAACCAAGTGCGGAAACTGGATTTTTGCTGAAAGTGCGGCAGGGCTTGCCAGGCACGCAGAAAAGCTTCTTGCGAAATGTCTTCCGCATCGGCGGGCACACTCAAACAACGCAGTGCCAGATTATACACAAATTGCTGGTGACGCTCAATTAAGTGCGTATATGCCTGCACGTCGCCTTGACGAGCACGCTGTACCAATTGGGGGTCACTCAGGGGGAGTAGGTTCATCATTAATTAGATTGCCGCCCAAGCCAAAAGTTTCAGCAAAAGTTAGGCAATATTTTGCACAAAATAGCTGGGCGCACAGGTGTTTTTCAAATGCCGAATAATTTTCCCCCAAAATGGTTGAAACTTTTTTCGCGCCAGCCGCTCTAACTAAGTGAAAAACCCAAACAAGCGTGCAGGCATTCCCTGGTTTCAACCAGTCCCTACCGCGCTTGAAGTAAAACAATTCAGCAGGAGTCCATTATGCGAAAAAGAATCTTACTATTAATTCTCAGCAGTTTGTTGTTATGTGTCTGTATCTTAATGTTCACCAGCCTGTTTAGTAACCGTCAACTTCTTTCGGATTTGACCCATCTAACTTGGCAAGGCACGTCCTTTTCTTCCGTAACTGCCAAAGGTGAGCAAACTGCCACCCAAAAAGTGGAAAGTGGCACGCAATTGCGGGTGGAAAACGAATTTGGCAATGTGAAGGTGCAACCTGCCAGCGATGACAGCGTTCACCTAAGCGCCGATATCAGCGTTTCCGCCGTAAATGCCAGCGAAGCCGAGCAGATTTTATCGCAAGTGCGGGTGGGGTGGGTGCAAGATGGCAAGCAATTGCGCACCCAGATTGACCTACCCAACTTGCCGAGCTCCATCTTCAGCCGCGCCATTCGGGTCAATCTGACATTGAGTGTGCCACCAGAGATGAGCGGTGTGTATTCCACCCAGTTTGGCGATGTGGAAATTAGCGGGCTTAGCGGAGATGTGGAAGTGAGCAACGCGTTGGGCAATATTACACTGGCACAATTGCAAGGGGCAGTGCAAGCGACCAGCAATTCTGGTGAAATTCATGCCGAAAATTTGCACACCAGCGGCAAAGTCATTCTGCAATCAGATTTTGGCAATATACAACTTTCGGATGTGCAAGCCAAGCAAGTGAGTGTGGAATGTGTAAGCGGGGATGTGGGGGTGGATGGGCTGTCTGGCGATTTGCAAGTGAGCAACAACAACGGCGAAATTCAGGTGAAAGACGCACAAGTGGGCAAATTGCATCTCACTTCGCAAAACGGCGACATCACCTTTGCCGGAACGCTGGATGATAGCCAACAACACCTGATTGAAAACGCCAATGGCGAAATTTCGGTGACGTTGCCAAGTGATTTTGCCATCCAACTCGACCTTAACACCAATAATGGTACGATTGAAAGCGATTTTGCCATTGAAACCTTATTTAACGGTGACCAAAGCCCACAAGAGAACGCCGTTAAAGGCAAGATTAATGGTGGTGCGAGTGGGTTATTGGAAATTCAAAACCAAAATGGCGGAATCACACTTTCTGCTCAATAATTTTTTCAACAGGAGACAACGATTATGCTCACCGAAGTCGCCATTGTTTTATGTGGCGTTACCCTACTTTTCTCTTCTATCTTCGCTATTATTTTTGGCTATCTGGCGTATCAACGCTGGCTAACGCACAAAGAGTTGCTTGTCTATGCGGAAAAAGGCTTGCTTCCACCCGCTAAAAACGCGCTATTGCCCGAACAAACCGGGAAACTTGCCCATCCCAACGCTATTAAAAACCGCAATCGTGGCATTTATACCGCCGCTATTGGTTTTGCGCTTTGCATTGGGCTGTATCCACTCGGCTGGCGCAGTGGTTTCTTCCTGGGGGTGGGTCCGTGGATGCTGTTTGGGCTGATTCCGCTCTTTGTCGGGCTGACCCGCATCCTGATTTGGGTGCTGGGAAAAACCGATGACAATTTCCAACCCGCTCGCAATGCCGAAGCCAATAACCATGCGGCTGAAAATAGCACCCCGATTCCGCCCCCTCCACCCGCAGAGTGACTATACCCAGCACAGCTACAGATTGCGAGTTTTTGCTTTTTGACCAGAACGCAACGATTCATCACCAAGCAACGGCTTTGTCATTTCGAATGGGTG
>DKKK01000196.1 GCA_002455215.1 Anaerolineales bacterium UBA6668
TTCTATTTTACACCTTTTCCGAAAAACTGAACCGCACCCTTTCAAAAACACGCGCTTGACAAAAAAACTAACACTGTATAATTAAAAAACTAACACTGTTAGTTTTCAGGAGTTTTATGTCACCCAGACCCCGCCGTCAAGAACAGCACCCCGACTTGCAAAACGCGATTAAAGAAACCGCTTGGAAGCAAATATCCGAGCTAGGAGCACCAACGCTGGGCTTGCGCTCGATTGCTCGTGAGCTAAACATCACCGCACCTTCTATTTATAATTATTTTCCCAGCCGAGATAGTTTGGTAACCGCTCTGATTGTGGACGCATACAATTCATTGGCAAAGGCGCAGGAAGACGCGCTTGTCAGGCTCCCCCCAATAGTCATGCCGAACGCATCTCTACACTGGGAATTACCTACCGTGAATGGGCTGTAACCTACCCCCAGCGTTATCAACTCATTTTCGGGACACCCATCCCAACTTATCACGCTCCCCATGCAGAGACGCTTCCACCCGCAACTCGCGCCATGCTTCCTTTGATTAGCACCCTGCAAGCCGCCAGCCAGGCAGGCTGTTTGCACGTAGAACGGCTCCCAGCACTGACCCCGCAGTTAAATTCCATGTTATCAGAATGGCAAAAGATTGCAGGGGAGTTTGAAATCGAAGTGCTTTACCTGGCACTGACCATCTGGAGTCGTGTGCATGGGTTGGTCATGGTGGAAATCACCCACCACATGCCACCTTTTTTCGATGTACCTGCCGAGGTGTTTGTACGCGAGATTCAAAACATGCTTGTCCAATATTTATAAAAACCTTGCACGCACACTACTGAAGAAAACCACCCTGTCATTTTGCCGTTTGGATTGCGCTTCTTTTTCAAATAAGCTCGTCAACGAACAATTGCCGAACACGCCCTGCCTAACCCAAACATGCCCCCAACCGCTCTGCCACTTTTTCACCCAAACAATCTGGCGTGTAGGTGAAACACTTCCATTAGCCAGTTCTTTCTTTCATTGCCATAGACCCCGCCTGATATGAAAACCCTTCGCCGCATAGACACTGCCCTATTTGCCTTGCTGACACTCTTTCTATTGACGGTAGTGACCACATCCGGCATGGCGAACCTGCAAACCGATGCGGTTGATTATTACGCAATGGTACAGCGATTGGTGGGGGATACGCCAGATGTGGTGCCAAATTTACCGTTTGTAGAACAACGCTCGCCGGGCTACCCCTTAATCACCGTGCCAGTCTATTACGCTTTGGGCGTGTTCCCCAGCGGGACAGTGGAACGCGTGCCGTCAACCACAGCAAACCCCGCTACAGGCACACCGTCCCCACAAGCGAGATGCTTCTTTTACCGCCCATGCCCGTGCGGGTGAACGAAATCTTTTTTAGGAATTTCGACTTACAACCAATGGGGGGCTTTTTACGCTGGCGCATTTTGGCGGGGATGTTGTTAACCGGGTATGCCCTGTTTTTTGGCGGGTTATTGATTTCGGCACGCACATTGGCAATCCTATTTCCTGCCCCGCGTGGAGATAGCCTTCTGCCGCTCAGCGTAATCACTTCAATGGTTTTCATGCACAATCTGATTCAAACCCCAGCTTATGCCACGTTAACGGCTTTTGGTGTGAGTTGCCTGGCAACGTATTGTTGGGTGCAAGCGTGGGAAAGTGGCTTGGGGCGGGCTCAGTTTGCCAGTGGAATTGCTATGGGCATGTTGGTGTTGGTGCGCTTGGAAGCAGTCATCCTCTGCGCGGTGCTGGGGCTAGGGCTTCTGCTGATGCGCCGATGGCGTTTTCTGGGCTGGTTTGTGCTGGGTGGGCTGATTCCACTTGCACTCTTGCTAACATACAACATGAACCAGTTCGGGAATCCCTTTCATGCTGGCATTTTACGCGGCAATATGAACATCCTGACCTTTGAGCGGGATTTTGTTTTCGCCGGTCTGCTTGCCCCCCGCTCCGGGCTGGTTTGGTATTCGGCACTGAATATGCTGGGGTTGGTAGGATTATGGGTAAGCCACGAAGCTCGGCTGAAAATGCTGGGCTGGGGGGCATGGGTGTTGGTAGCACTTGTATTGTTGCGTGTGCCTGTGATGTTTTACTGTGTGGGGAAGGGGGCACAAACAATCAGTGATGTGGCAATTACCTGCCCGCCGGACTGGAATGCCCTGCGGCAATTAATTCGCTTTGATGTTAATCGTTATGTTATTCCGCTTGCCCCGTTTTCTGTATTGGGGTTACGCACACTGCTAACAAAAGTTTTAAAATTTCCGGAGAAATCAAATGAATGACCTACATGTTGTTTTTGGAACGGGTCCGCTAGGACGTTGGACTGCCGAAACGCTCGTGACAATGGAAAAAACTGTTCGCATGGTCAACCGTTCAGGTAAAATGCCGAATGCCCCCACAGGTGTCGAAGTTGTCGCCAGTGATGCCTATGATGTGGCGCAAAATATCCGTGTCACAAAAGACGCGGTTGCCATCTACCAGTGTGCCCAGCCACACTATTATGAATGGCAAGAGAAATTCCCCCCACTCCAAAAAGCCATTCTGGAATCAGCCAGTGCCAACCGGGCAAAACTGGTTGTGGGGGATAATCTGTACATGTACGGGCAGTTCACGGGTCGCTTGCGTGAAGACTCGCCCGTTCAGCCCACCAGCAAGAAAGGGCAGGTACGCGCAGAAATGGCGCAAGAGATTCTAAACGCCCACGCAACCGGCAAAGTGCAGGCAAGCATTGGGCGTGCTTCCAATTTTTTTGGACCATTCGACACCGCCCTAACCAGCTATGCAATCTTGCCCGCCGTGCATGGCAAAACTGTCAACCTAATGGGGAACAGTAACCAACCACACACCTTCACTTATGTCAAAGATTTTGGCAAACTACTTGCTACGCTAGGCACACAAGACGAAGCACTCGGACAGGTGTGGTTTGTCCCCAGCAACCCGGCAATTACCCAGTCAGAACTCATCAAACTGATAGAAGTTGAGCTAGGCAGGTCAGTGAAAAGCCAGGTGGGTGGACCGCTGTTGATGCGCTTTCTCGGACTATTTAACAAAGATATTGCTGAAACAGTCGAAATGATGTATGAATGGCAAAACCCCTTTGTAGTGGATACTTCCAAAGCAGAAAAAGCCTTCGGCTTACACCCCACCCCACTCAAGCAGGCACTGCAGGAAACGCTTGAGTGGTGCAAGTCAAATTGAAGCGGGCTGGTGATGGGTTGGTTTTTCGGAAAGACTGCCGGTCAAGACTGAATTTTCTTCACGCGATGTAGCCACTCAGCCGTGTTCGACAAAACCGGCTAAACCCCGCATGATAGATTTGGCGCGGGTTGAATCGGAGCAACTACCGGTTTTCTAATTCAACCCGCGCCAATAGGCACGTTATTCACCCATCCCCATTTT
>DKKK01000083.1 GCA_002455215.1 Anaerolineales bacterium UBA6668
TATACGGAATGGGAATTCTGTATAATCATAGTTGGGTGGCTGACGAATGATAATTTTGATAAACCATCATCGGAGATAACATGGACGTAAGCAAACAATTTTCCTTTACCGATTTTCTGGCGTATCTTTTCCCAGGAATCATGTCAATTTTCGGAATATATTTTTTGCTTATGCTCTCTCCTGCATATCATCTTTTGAGTCAGACCTCTCTTGACATTACAACAGGGTTTTTGTTCTTGGTCTTTAGTTATGTCGTTGGCGTTATTTTTTCGGGCTTTTCCAGCAATCTTGTTAAACTGATTGAGAAGTTGCAAAAATACAAAGATGTTAGAAAAACTATCCCCCTTGATGATTTCCGAGATGATATCTGGAAGGCATTTCAAGATGTTTTTGGTCAGACTCCTGAATCGAAATTAAACTGGTCGAGAACTCACTATTATTTATGTCGTGCCTTGGTTTCAGAGAAAATGCCATCCATTGGTGCACGGGCAGACCGACAAAGCAACTTTGCCCTTTTTAGACGTAATTTGGTTTTGCCAATATTTGTTTGGCTTATTACAGGAATAGTATGGGGTGTTTCCTTTATTCGTAACAGTTCGCTTGAATGGGGTATCCTACTAATTGTCGCAACGATTTTGGTATCATTCTTTTCGATAAAAACAACCGTAGATCGTTTACACGATGGCGAAAGTAGAGAAACAAGAGAAGTCCTACTAGGATTTTTGGCTGGATATAAGGCAAAAATGTTTACAAGCCAAAGAAAACCTTAATCTACGCCGCCCAACACCGCGTGCAGCCGACAAAAGCGGGGTGGTTCTCCGCTTTTGGGTGGGATTCACACCACTGGCTTTCTTGGCCCTTTGGCAATTCCCCGCCAATGCCCGCTTTTGCCGCTAACGCCTGCCGTTGGGCGCTTATCAAAGGCACTATACGTTTTGAATTTTTCGGAAATGAAACAAACTAGTAACAATCTTTGGCGAACAAGAAACTGGAGCAAAGTAGCCATGCGTATTATGCTCATGCTACTATTTTGCATCGCTGGCATCCTCAGTGCAATATGGTTGTGGGGTGAGTATGTTGACGGTCTATTTGCTCGTTGGCAACCATTAGGAAAACCTCCTGATGAATCAAGCAAATTTTTGGCGCTCGAGCCTGGCTTGGACAGGACAATTACTGTATATGTCCAGACGATATCAGGTAAAGTCTATCATTATGATGAAACCAATAAACAATGGGAAGAATCCCCGATAACTTCTGAACATCCAGGTTACGGACCTTATGGTCCCTGCTATGAACCTGCCATATCTGAGCATTCATACTTTGCACGGTTGCCGAAGAAAGTCAGAGAATGTTTTCAATTTACTTGGTCTTGGGAATGGGTAAGCGATATATCATTTTTTGTTATACTAGAAGATAATAGTGTATGGACATGGCGCAGGTATATTGGCTTTGATATGGCGTTCGTTTTCCTATGTAGTGGTTCCATAATCGGTAGTATGATAGGTTTAGCTATTCCCATGTCGGTGAATGTTTTCAAAAAACGTGTTTATCGCTAGTTATTCTCTTGTGAATCAAAAGAACTTGAGCTTCAAGGGAGAAAGAATTAATATAGTCATGACAATGTTCAAGATTTTAGTAAAGGATAAATTTGCCAACAAAACAAGCGCCGGACGGCAGGGACTCCGCGGCATTTGGCTCTCCCAGCAGAGCAAGCAATTTTCTCGCTTCGAGTTTTCCCTGCCCCAAGCGTGCCACTATATGGCAGTCCACGCTCCGCCCACCCACCGATAACGCGAGCCGTTAGCCGCCTGAGTTCCAAAATGTTGTAAACAGGAGATATTAGTTTTGAATTCACAAATCCGTTACAGCTCATTTCCCAGAACAAAACCATCCCCCAGTTTTGTAAAAAGCGTTGTTGATGTTTTCAAAGCCAATGAAGCCGCAATCTCAACGATTCAACTTAAAAAGGGTTTGGAAAGCAATCAAGTTCTTAGTGTGTTGAGCAACGGACTTGCGGAAATTGGTTTTGCAGTTGAAACTGGAAAGACAGCCGATAAAAAATTACATCGACCAGTCCTTTATGGTGAAAACAATGAGCCAACTTTGCGGTATGAAATA
The DNA here is from genome assembly GCA_002455215.1 of Anaerolineales bacterium UBA6668. Taxonomy (GTDB): domain Bacteria; phylum Chloroflexota; class Anaerolineae; order Anaerolineales; family UBA6668; genus UBA6668. The sequence continues at coordinate 2,119 of DKKK01000083.1, forward strand.
GACGCCTTTCATCCAGACTGGCAACGCGGTTTAGAAGTTGAAGCTGGAAGGGCAATTCTTGGTAATGCACTTTTTAGAGATTTATTTCAGGCAATGGTTATGGTAGATGTAAATCATCTTTGCCTTGCCGTTTCAAATGTTTACAAGTATAAAAGCGGTGGCAAAGATATGAGCAGTAAAGATTACGAAAAGGCAATTTCAATTGCAGACGCACTTTTGGGTCACAGTCGTGCGCAAATCCCTTATGGGCTCACTGTTATAGGTTATTGATTCTTTGGCAAGTAGGTTTTTAAAAGCAAAAGGACTTTCATGTCAAGAACAGCGTGCCAACACAGCGTCTTAAGAAACAACACCGGATTGGGCAGGGTCTAGCAATGTCAAGCCCAATTTATGCGCTCGCTTTTTAAGGACTTGCACTTCGCGCTCGCGAAAGCGCTCTTCGTATTCCCTGTCGAGATGCGACTGACAGCGTTATTTTCTCTTGCCCGCACAAAACCCGCTCGTGCGAGATGGCAACCCGTGTGCTGTACGGCTTTTGTGCAAAATTTGCAAGCTTGCCTAAGTTGAGTATATAATGGGTTGTGGTGGGTGCAAGTGTGCCCCCGTTTCTGCGATAAAAAAGAGCGGAACGCTGTGCTGTGGTGCANNTCGTCATCCCCGAAATTCGGTTCTACGCTCTGGCTTTTAGCCGCCAAATCCCGGTTTTGCGGCTAAGGTTTGCCGCTCAACGGCAAACTATAATGATGTATGTTCGTAAGGAGATCATATGAATTTGAGACGCATCTCAGCACTTCTATACACAATCATTTCATTGGTGGTCGTTGCCTTTCAGATTGCATTGGCCGCTGGTGTTCCCTGGGGCAAGTTTGCTATGGGTGGAGCGTTTCCCGGTCAATTTCCACCTGCCCTGCGAATTGGGGCACTGATTCAAGCGGCTCTCCTTGTTGGAATGGCTATGGTTGTTCTCGCGCGTGCAGGTCTTATCTTACCTAGCTGGTCACGCGTATCACGCTGGCTCGTGTGGTTTGTCGTAGCCTTTGCAACATTGAGTCTCATCCTTAATCTCATTACACCCAGCGCGGGCGAGCGGGCTATCTGGGCGCCGACAGCATTTCTCTTGTTAATCAGCAGTGGCATTGTGGCTTTTACAAGTTCATCAGGACGTGCTACTCGATAATGAATGGAAGCAAAGTGCCGCCCAACATTGTTTGCCGCGGACGCGGGGGCGGGCTTCGCCGCATCCCGCCCNNCGGAACGCTGTGCTGTGGTGCATTTGACAAGTGCGGGCTTCGCCGCATCCCGCCCCACGGGATTCAGCCCCGAAAGTGAGTTTTACCTTTGGCATTTACCCACCCAACCCCACACTTGCCTCCCGCACCGGTTCAGCTAGCCAATTTACCCCAGCCGACCGCGTTTCATCCACACCTGCGCGGGTTGTGATTGCTCTTGCAATGCCAGCCAATCTGCCACTGCCTGCCCCACCCAATGCCCACCGGCAAAGCATGCGCTCAGTAGATAGCCGCCTGTGGGGGCAGACCAATCCAGCATTTCTCCAGCGCAAAACACACCCGGCAGGTTTTTTAGCATCCATTGCGGCGTTAGGGCAGAACGTGCCACGCCCCCGGCAGTGCTAATGGCTTCGTCTATGGGGCGCGGTGCTGTGAGTGGGATGGGCAAATGCTTGAGCCAATGGGCAAGGCGGGTAGCATCTGCTTGCTCTGCCTTGGGCACAAACTCCCACACCAAGCCCGCCTTCACCCCTTCCAAGTGCGCCACCCGTTTTAGTTGGCTACTCAGCGAGCGTGAGCCACGCCCTGCCGCTAGTTTTTCTGCTAGGCTGGCTTGGGCAATGCCCGGCACGAGATCCAGTTCCACCATTGCCGGCTTCCCCGCCAAAAGCGTATCGCGAATGTCTGCCGAAAACGTGTAAATTAGGCTTCCTTCCAAACCATACGCGCTAACCATACATTCCCCCACTTGCTGGTGCGTGTTGCCCTGCAGGTCGGTAAAGGTCAAGCGCACCGTTTTTAGGGGTTGACCAGCATAGTGCTCGCGAAAATATGCGCCAAACGGCACATCAAAGCCGCAATTGGCGGGCAAAAACGGCTGAAGTGCCACTCCCCGCGCCTGTAGGAGGCTCGCCCAACTGCCATCACTGCCCATGCGCTTCCAACTTGCCCCACCCAAAGCCAGCACAGTGGCGGGAGCGTTCACTTCATGCACCCCGTTTGGCGTGTCAAAGATGAGCGCACCTTCCGCCGTCCAGCCTTGCCAGCGGTGGCGCGTGAAAAATTGCACCCCTTGTTGCTGTAAACGCACCAGCCAAGCCCGCAAAAGGGGGCTGGCACGCAGACCTTGCACGTACACCCGCCCATTGTTGGCAGAAAAAGTGCCCACCCCTAGCTCTTCCGCCCATTGGCGCAAGCGGCTTGGTGGGAAGGCTTGTAGGCAAGGGCGCAAAAACCCCGCGCCATCGTAGCGGCTTAGCAAGGTTTCAAAGGCTTCGGCGTGTGTCAGGTTTAGCCCGCTTTTGCCAGCCAGCAAAAACTTGCGCCCGACTGTTGGCATGGCGTCATACACGCACACCGCTCTACCGCGTGCGGTCAGTGCTTCTGCCGCCATTAAGCCAGCGGGTCCGCCGCCGATGATTGCAACCGGTATGTGCGCCAAAATAGCCTTATTCGCTGACGGGGCGAGCGGGTACTGCTAAATACTGGAGGGGGTGATTGACCAATGCCAGAAAACGCTCTACATCTGGCAGGGGGATGACCCATGTTTGGGTGTTCACCAAAGGGTGGGCGTGTAGGGCATCGGCAGAGCGCAGTTCTTCGTCCAATAGCACCTGCACTGCACCTGCCGCATCGTTAAAAACCGCTAAGAACGAAACGGCACCAGGTGTGATATTGAGATGTTGCAACAGGCGTTCGGGCGAAGCAAAGCCCACCCGTCCCAATCCAGTTTGCTTGCCCAATGTTTTCAAATCCACTGCCTTGTCTTTGGGAACCACCAATAAAAAGTGTCGGTCGCCTTTGTCGTTGCGTAGAAACAGGTTTTTGGTGCCCACTCCGTGCCAATCTAGCTTAAAACTATCCAAATCTGCGACTGTGTATGCGGCGGGATGGTGAAAGGCGGTAAATTCGATGGCGTTTTGTTGAAAAAATTCAATGAGAGACATAAGAAGAAACTTTCCTAATTTGTATAAGCCAATTACTGGTTGGCTATTATACACGCGACAGTGACATTCAGCGCAGTTTGTCTTTGGCTGTGCTCGTCAAAATTTAATGGATGTGAAGGGTCATTTTTATGAAATATTCGCCACATTACGGGCAAGTGAAGGGCGTATGGGGATTTAATGTTCGACACAGATGTGAATTGCGCTTGTTCCTGTAAGAAAAAATCTCGAATTTCGACTCGGGTCCAATCCAATTATGATTGCGGCAAACTCATCTTGAAAAGCATAGGATGGCTGTCCACTGGTGCGGCTTGCAATGTCTGAAGTTTTAGGTAGATACAACTAT
>DKKK01000041.1:0-5620 GCA_002455215.1 Anaerolineales bacterium UBA6668
AAATCTTTCATGCGGTTGCCCTGAAAATCCACCCGATAACAGTATTCAGAATACAATTATTCATTGTATAATTGTTCTGCTATGTTTAGTCCAAAAGTTTCCGTCCCCCTTTCTGAAGTGATACGGTTGGCATTGCCTACCGATGTGCAGTATCTAACCCAAAACTTTGACCGCCATCGCATGGTGCAGTGGGCAACAGTGGTCGGAGTTCCCTTACGGCGCGAAGAGCTGATAACCGCCGGAGACTTTGTCATTGTGGCAGTACGCAGTGACCACCCCAATTGGGATGAAGCGATCCGTGAATTTGTGAACCAACAGGTATCTGTAGCGGTTACAAATCAGCCCATACCGGACTCAGCAATAGAGATCGCCGAAGCGGCAGGGATTCCGCTCTTGCAGGTTTCATCAGAAATGGACCTGCGCGAAATCCACCGTGGCATTATGATGACCCTGCTCCAAAAGGAAGCGCAGGTAGCCCAAAAACATTCTGACCTATCCCGCCATCTGCACCGTTTGGTAGCCGAATCGGTAGAATTTGACGAGCTTGCCGATGAAATGGGCAACCTGACCGGGCATAGCGTGCTGGTTCAAGACAAGCGTCTCTCCCCTATCACCTTCGTCCGAACCCCGCAAATTCCCGAAAATCAATGGGAAGGTTTGGTAAACCGCCTATGCGAATCCACCAGTTTACCCGATGGCTGGTCTGACCGCCGTCAGGTGGCGCAAAAGCCGGATCGGGTAGAATTCCAAGTGTTGGAACAAAGTTACGCCCGTTATATTGCCCCCATTGTGGTCGGTGGCATGTCACGCGGCTTTGTTTCGGTCATTGCGCATCTTGAAGAATTGGATGTATTTGACCAATTGGCGGCAGGGCAGGGGGCAATGGCATTTGCGCTTTCCATGTCGCGCGAAAAAGCCGTCAACGACAATACCAAGATGTTGCGTGGTGACTTTTTGGATGCCGTCTTGGCAGGCACTATCCCCGCTAGTGAATTGGAACGCTGGGCAAATCGCTTGGGGCATCGCATTGATTCCCCCCATGCCGTGCTGGCTTTTACCTGGGGCACAGGACAGCAAAACGAGAGACCTTCCCAACGCCGCTTGGAAACCATTGTAAACGGCGAAATCGGGCTGGCTCGTTTATCTGCTTTAGTGCGCAATGCCGAACATGATGTTTTGGTATTTGTCGCTTTAGATAATGACTACAACATCGCCGTAGCGCGGGCACTGGCTGAAAACGTCTTTGAACAGACCCACCAAGAGTATCCTAAAGCCCGCATTTTCTGTGGCATTGGCAGACCCGCAGTGAACCTGCACGAGTGGCGCACATCTCACCGTGAAGCCTTACAATCCCTAGAAACTGCCCGCCGCATGGACGAACAACGCCCGATGTATTTTGGCGATTTGAGCGTGCATCGCTTGCTCTTCCAAATCGAAGACCACCCCGAACTTGAACGCTTCTGCCGCGAAACCATCGGCGCATTGGCAGACTACGACGACAAACACAACAGCACCTTGGTTCAGACCCTTTCAGTCTACTTTGAAAATTTGGGTAACCTAACCCAAACCGCTGACGCTCTGTATATCCATCGCAACACTTTGCAATACCGCATGGAACGCATCACTGAAATTGCCAATATTGACATCAATAACCCGGATACTCGCTTGGCAGTGCAGTTGGCATTAAAGGCGTTCAAACTTTTGCCGACCAAAAAGGAAGTAAAGGCAATTAGCTAGGCAATTGCCAATTGCCGCGATTAAGGTTAAATAGCAAAGCAGGGCGGGGAGATACCACGCCCGTTGCCAAACAACTCTCCTGTGCAAAAGGAGTTTTTATTCGTCCATCATGTCAAAATTTCAAAATATTGTTGTCAAACTTGGCACAAGCACGCTGACCGCCAGTGGCAAAGACCTTGCCGCAGAGCGAATTGTGGATTTAGCAAGGCAAGTGGCTACCCTAATGCGGGCAGGGGTGCAAGTCACGCTGGTATCCTCCGGCGCAGGCATGGCGGGGCGTGCCGCACTGGGGCATATCGCAATCCCCAAAACACTCCCTGCCAAGCAAATGTTGGTCGCTATCGGGCAACCGCGATTGATGGCGTTGTATGAACAATTATTTGGCATTTACAAGGTGACGGTAGCGCAGATTTTGCTCACACGTCACGACCTAGCACGGCGAGCCAGCTTTCTCAATGCTCGTAATACCTTTCACGCCTTACTGGCGCAAGGCATCCTGCCCATTGTCAACGAAAATGATACAGTAGCCACCGATGAAATTCGCGTAGGCGATAATGATAACCTTTCCGCATTGGTGGCAAATCTCATCACGGCGGACCTCCTGCTGTTGCTGACCGACCAAGATGGTGTGTACACTTCTGACCCGCGCAAAAATCCACAGGCAACCCGCTGGCAGGTCATTGATACGCCTGAAATTCCTGAAAGCATGTGGCAAGCGGCGGGTGGCAGTGGGGAAGGCGGCACGGGTGGCATGTTGACAAAATTGGAAGCCGCCCGTTTGGCGCGAAATTCTGGCGCTACCGTCTTGGTGGCGGCAGGCAATGAACCCGATGCGATTTTACGAGCGGCAAACGGCACACTGAGCGGAACCACCTTCTTGCCGGTTCGTTCTGCTTTGGAAAGCCGAAAACGTTACATCGTTTCCGGTTGGGATAAGCAAAGCCGGCTGGTGGCAGATGCTGGTGCGGTGCGGGCTTTACTCAAGGGCAGTAGCCTACTGCCGGTGGGGGTGCGCAGTTGTGTGGGCGAGTTTGAGCGTGGCGATACAGTGGCAGTTTGTACACTAGACGGCAAAGAAATCGCACGCGGGCTGGTCAACTATTCGCACAATGAAACCCGCAAAATTTTGGGAGAACAGTCTGATCATATTGCCAGCGTTTTGGGGTATGATTATGGGGATGAGCTAATCCATCGCGACCATTTGGTGTTGATGGAGTAATTGAATTTGTTACGAATTTTACCCGACCCACACACCCAAAGCTATGCTCAACCTAACCGAAATGGGCAGAAATGCCCGTGCCGCCTTCCAAAAAATTTCACTCGCTACCCATAGTCAACGGCTTGCCGCTTTGCACATCTTGCATGATGGCTTGCTTTCTGCCGAAGCAGAAATTTTAGCCGCCAACGAAATAGATGTACGCGCTAGCCAAGCGAACGGCAATGCCCCCGCTTTCATTGACCGCCTGACTCTCAACCCCAAACGGCTCAAAGCCATTGCCAACGACCTGATGACTCTCATCCAAGCCGAAGACCCACTCGGCAAGGAAACCGACCACCGCACACTTGCCAATGGCATCTCACTCTGTCGGCGCACCGTGCCCTTGGGCGTGATGGGCGTCATCTACGAGTCGCGCCCAAATGTGACGATGGATGTGGCGGGATTGTGCATCAAGACCGGCAACGCGGCGATTTTGCGTGGCGGTTCCGATAACCTAAATAGCAATTTGGCGCTGATGAAGGTAGTCAAGCAAGCCCTAGACAAAGCCGGGCTACCCACTGACACCGTGCAATTAATCGACAATACTGACCGAAAGTACATCGGCGAGTTGCTAAAATTACATGAGTACTTAGACTTGATTATCCCGCGTGGCGGTGCAAATCTGCACCGCTTGTGCCGCGAAAACTCCATCATCCCGGTTATCACCGGCGGGATCGGCGTATGCCACTTATTTGTAGATGAAACTGCCGATTTATCTGCCGCCATTCCACTCATCCGCAACGCAAAAATTCAAAAGCCCAGCGCCTGCAATGCCCTAGATACTGTGCTCGTTCACGAAACAGTTGCCGCAGAGTTTCTCCCAGCTTTGGTAAACACACTCGCCCAAGATGGCGTTTCCTTCCGCGCTGAGCCACTTGCCATGCAGGCGTTAACCAACCTGACCCAAGCAAGCATTTTGCCTGCCACAGAGCAGGATTTCTCTACGGAATGGTTAGACCTGATACTAGGCTTGAAAGTTGTCTCCAATATTGAAGAAGCGATTGCCCACATTCAAGCCCACTCCACCCATCACTCCGATGGCATTCTATCCGATAACCATTCCAATATCGAAATATTTGTCAACGAAGTAGATTCAGCCGCCGTATTTGTCAATGCCGATACGCGCTTTAATGATGGGGCACAGTTTGGTTTGGGTGCGGAAGTAGCGGTCAGCACCCAGCGCCTACACGTGCGCGGACCGATGGGCTTGCCGGAATTGACCAGCTACAAATGGGTAGTACGGGGCGATTACGCCATACGCCAATAGGAATTGTATGTACTCGCGTGCAGTCTGGGGTTTTACCGATTTGGTTATCTTCGATTGTGATAGCACACTTTCGAGCATCGAAGGCATTGATGAATTGGCGCACATGACCGGTAGCCAAAATGCCATTTCCGCATTGACCAAACGCGCTATGGAAGGTGATATTCCTCTGGAAAGTGTGTACGGCAAGCGCTTGGAAGTTGCTCAGCCCACCCTGTCCCAAGTGCAAGCCATCACCGAACTCTACCAACAAAACGTGATTCCCGATGCCCAAGCAGTTGTGCAGGCGCTGACGGCGGCAGGGTGCAAGGTATTTATTGTAACTGGCGGGCTGATTGAACCCGTGCGGGCATTTGGCGAATGGCTAGGCATTCCAAGCGACCACATCTACGCTGTAGATATGAAATATGACCAACTTTCTGGGGATTGGTGGCGCTATTGGGAGCAACATGGCGGCAAAAATCCATCTGCAAACTATTTAGGGGTGGGCGAAAGCCCGCTGGCGGGTACAGGCGGCAAAAACCGTGTGATAGATTATATCCGTACTCAGCATAGTGGGCGGGCAATGCTGGTGGGGGACGGTGCTTCAGACTTGGAAGCGGCAGGACACGTAGACTGGTTTGTCGGCTTTGGCGGGGTGGTGAAGCGCCAGAAGGTGCAAGCAGAATCGCCGGTATTTTTACACAGTTTGGCGCTATCTCCATTACTCCCACTGGTGATTGGCAAACATTTCCTGCCGGAATCAGCAAAAGCCATTTATGCGGATGGGTTGGCTCGTATTCAGTTGGGTGAATTGACGATGAAAGACCCGACGCAAATGGCAAATTTCTTACAAGCTGTGCTGGATTAACCCCACAAACTCGTACACATCCTGCAATTTCACTCCTTAGGAAAGTGCATATCGCTTCTGCCAGCTGGTAGGAAATGTCAACTGGTTTGCATACACATAGCGCACCAACTGCCCATGATGTTGAACTTCGTGTTCGAGCAAATCAAATGCGAGACTCAATTGTTTTTCATTTAAATGATTAAACGCTATTTCCGATAGTTGTTCCGCGCTGGCTTCTAGTGCGGCAAGTACGGCGGATTGAACTTTTGGCGTGCGCAAACTGCAGGCACCCCCCTGCCACTCGCCATGCTGAATCGCCTTTAGGTAACTTTCCCTTGCCCCAACCACACACCACACCTGCGCGGCGATGCGGTTAGCGGGAAGGTCAGCCAATGCCAAGCATAAATCCGCTTCTGCTAGATGGGCAAACAAATCATAGGTTAGTTGGAATGCGCGTGTGAGTTTTTGCTGTAAAAGTGAGTTCATTTTTTGCGGGGGGTGGAAATTTTGTAACTGCTCAGGCATAGCCAAC
>DKKK01000041.1:5682-10992 GCA_002455215.1 Anaerolineales bacterium UBA6668
CAAACAAGGCTGAGCAGTTACGAAATTTTTTGCAGACAATTATACTCGATACGGGTAGTATAACTGCCTGCATACCGGAAGTTTCAAGAATGATGGGTACTTTGGGCTGTTGCAAATCCCCACAATTCTGATGAGAGCCGATATAATTTCCCGGTAACAACTCATGCTCGCTTTGCTTCTGCCTATCGAACCCGCCGCGTTTGCCCTTGCCCAGCACTGTCTGGCACAAGGCATCCCCTTTACTTCGCTGAATTTGCGCCTGACTGCGGCGGAACTGCTTTGGCAATTGCAGTTTGCCGAATGCACGCAGTTGATTGGCACGCCAAGCACCGCTCCACTTTTTCGCGCACTCGAACTCACCCCCACCACCAGCTCTCACTTGGGGTACATCTACCTACAGGCTTCACTCAACCACATCCCGCCTCCCACCTCCCACTTCCAATGCCTGCTTTTTACCAGTGGCACTACTGGGCAACCCAAGGCGGTGATGCTGACCCGCGAGAATATGCAAGCTTCGGCGCGGGCTTCGCAACTGCGACTTTCTAGCACTGCTCAAGACCGTTGGCTGTTAAATTTGCCGCTCTACCATGTGGGCGGGCTTTCGATTTTGGTGCGTGCCGCGCAAGATGGCAGTGAAGTGATTCTGCAAAGGGATTCCAGCCCACAGGCGTTGGCAGAAACTTTGGAGCGGGAAAGAATCTCCCTGGTGTCGCTGGTGCCCACTCAGCTACAGCGCTTGCTGGAACTGCCCGGCTGGCAACCGCCCGCCCATCTCCGGCTGATATTGCTGGGGGGAGCCGCCGCAATGCCCAATTTACAAAGCCAAATTGTGACACGCCAGTTGCCAGTCGCTACAACATACGGGCTGACCGAAGCCGCCAGCCAAGTTTGTACCGCTTTGCCGGTAGAAGTTTGGCAAAATCCGCAATCGGTTGGGCAGGCGTTGCCCGGTACGTGCGTGCGAGTGGTGGCGCAAGATGGAAGCGTGTGCGCAAGTGGGGCTGTGGGGGAAGTGCAAGTGTGGGGCGCTAATGTCATGCTTGGCTACTTTCACAATCCGACTGCAACGGCTGAAGCGATTCGCGCTGGCTGGTTGTGTACTGGCGATGTTGGCTTTTTGGATGATGCAGGCGCTTTGAGTGTGTTGCAACGGCGCACCGACCTGATTGTTTCTGGTGGGGAGAATGTCTACCCGCTGGAAGTGGAGCGCGTCTTGTTGACGCACCCCGCCGTGCGCGAAGTGTGTGTGGTAGGCATTGCGCACCCGCAGTGGGGGCAACAGGTGGGGGCGGCAATTGTGGCGGAACGCTCGCTCTCCCCCACCGAACTAACTGCCCATTGCCGCACCCAATTAGCGGGTTATAAATTGCCCCGTCAATGGCGCTTTGTCCCAAGTTTGCCCCAAACCGCCAATGGCAAGGTCAGTCGGGCGCTGGTGAAGGCGCTTTTTGACGTGGGTTAGGGCGCTACTTCCACCCAGCGATTTTCGCTGAGTGAGTAATGAAGGTTGGTCGGGTATTTGCGTAAATCGCCGGAGATTACCCACCAATCCGCTATGATTTCTTGCATCTCCGCTGGATGGTTCACGGTGTAAAACCGGCTTGCTTCGCGTGTATCTGCAATGCAACCAGCCACTACGCCGTTGGCATACACATCTAATGCGGCTTGCAGTTTTTTTAGATAGGTGTTGCAGGCATAGTCGCTATCCCAAATTTCATATTGAAAGGCATAGATTGAGAGATATTTGGGTTCAAAGTGTTGCGGCAAGCGGTCGGGTCCGAATGTGCCGCAAATGCGCCCTTGCTCGTCAAATGTTTGCGGGTAGCCATATACGAATGTGACAAATTGGTAATTGAGCCCATCGGTCAGCCCTACGTCAATGGGATGCCAAACCCGCTGGTCAGGTGGGGTGAAGCAATAGTTGATAGTAATTGTGTCATCAGTGCGTGCTATCTGCAAAATTTCTACCTTGAAATCCAATGCATCGGGGAATTCGCGCATGCCCGGAAAAGTCCCAATCGGGTATGCTGGTTTTATTTGGCTGACTGGAATGTGTGCTTCCCATACTCCGGCTTGTGCAATGGCAGTGGGTACTGCCGCGAGCATGAGCTGATGGGCGGCTTCTCGGCTCATGTCCGGCTTCCAGCCGACTTCCGATACCCAGTAGTCGTCTTTTGTTTCGTTAAGCTGACAATTGATGGTGACGCCACTGTTTTGTTGGTCAAGCACAGTTTGTACATCGTTTAAATAAAATTCGCAAATTTCTGTGAAGCTTGCCATTGCGGGGTCAGCCATTGGCGTTTTGGCAATTTTGATGACAACTTCCGCAACTTGCCACTCGGTTGGTACATAAAAGCCGTACTCTAAGCAACCGGCTGTAATACTGCCAATGGAGATACTATGAGACAAGCTAAGCTCACCGATTTCTACGGTGATTTTGGTGGCTGATTTTAATAGTTCGCCGCACAAGGGCACTACTAAAAAATTGCGTTGGGGGTGTAGCGGCTCCACTCTCAGCGGGTTGATCCAGCCATCTACGCCATTTTCCGAGAAGAATTGCCGGATGTCAGGGGTTGGGCTGGGGGGTGGGGTGGTGGAAGGTGGGGGAAGCGCGGTGTTGGTTGGCTCAGCAAGGCTGGCTGGGGCGAGCGGGGTTGGTGTGTGGTTGGCGGTTGGGGCTTGTGCCGGGCTTTGGCAGGCAGACAAGCCGAACAGCAGACAAATTAGAAAAAAGCTGAAAATTTTGTTGACCCACATCAAGGACCTCATGGAATGGCATATTCGACACAGGGCAGACTTGCGCAGTTTTCGTCCCTATCGAATATAAATGGTTGCACCTTTTCCAGTATACCCTTACTTTGGTCAAAAAACTGACCGAAGTAAGGGTTATTCATCCAATTATTAGGTGGGTTTAATGTACACCGCTCCTAACGGTGTCTTGCCCTAACGGAGCTTGCCAAAATCCCCCCGCCTCCCACATCTCACTTTCCTTCCACGTATCGCTTAAAGTTGTCCAGAATCGCCTGCCAACCTTGTTGTTGATACTCAACCAGGAACTCGTTTTCCGGGTCAAAGGTTACCCGCACGCTGGTGGTGTTTTCTGCTTCGGATGAGAATTCGATTTGGGCGGTGCGGTCGCCAAAGCTGTATTCAAGGCGGGTAAATGGCACAATTTTGGTGTAAGTGCCAGCGAAATCAAAGCCCATACTGCCATCCTTGGCTTCCATGCGCGAGCAAAATTCTCCACCTTCGCGCAAGTCAACTTCGGCGCGGGTGGTGTGCCAGTCATCTGAAGCGGCATTCCACTGCACAATATCTGCAGGGGTGGTGTAGGCAGACCAAACTTGGGTAAGTGGGGCGGTAATGTGGTTTTGTACAGTGATTTTCATGGAGTTGTGTCCTAATTTGAGTGAATGTCTTTCCTGTTTGTAATTATATAAAGCATCCGCCAACATTGTAACATATTGTAAGAGAAGTGATGGCTAAATAAAAACATACGAAGCATTTTCCATACCCCATTATGAATAAAGAAATTGCATTTTTTTTTTTTTTTCACTATGCACAAAAGCTCTTGGCCCGGTGGATGGTACAATATCTTGGTTGATGTGCAAATGTATTTTTGGTTAGTAATAAGGCTTTTTCTCAACTGATGTAAGTGTCTCGCTTTTGCACATAGGAGGTTAATTATAAACAGCAAGGTCTAAAATTATAATTTAAGTAAAGGTCATTTGAATAAACCTGAAACACCTAGAAAATGGAGAAAACTAATGGTTACGAAAAAATTCTTATGTTTATGCTTGGGTTTTTTGTTGGCGATACTATTTAATAGGATAAACACTGTGACTTATGCGGCTTGTTATGGTTCTGGTTGTAATAATTCTTATCCGCAAAATGAAGGTTGCGATACAAATGCAGTAACTGTTTTTACCACTGCAATATTTGGAAATTGGTCTCAACTTGTTAATGCAAGAACAAAACCGGCTTGCAATGCTTCTTGGACAAGAGTCTATCATACGTACTCTGGTCAAACACGCTGGATTGGCGCGTCGACACGCTACGGCGGAAGTACTTATAACTATGCTACAAGTTTGGCATCATCAGCAGCTGTTGCACCATATCCAACAATTATTAATACAAAGATGTATGGACCATCAGATACAACTGATGTTCGATCTTGTGGTAATGTATCAACGTCATCTGTTTCTGTTCCAATACCGTCAAGTAGTGTGCCGTATTCATCTTGGTATAATTATTGTACAAATGTTCACTAAGGAGATGTTACAAAATGAAGAACTCACCCAATTTATTTAGATACCTAACCTTCGTATTTTTCTTAGGGCTTGGGTTAGCAATTGGACTGTTTGCAATTCGGCATTTTACTTTCGTAGGAAATGCACAACCGGTTGCTGAAATCAACCCTGAACTGCCGCACTGGCAAAGTACGGTGCATGGGCAAACTTTAACCACTTCCAATATCCGCAATGTAGTTCTGGAAAATGGCGACCAACAAATTGCTGTAGATGTGTGTTTTAACTTAATGGAAAGCGGCGACTGGACCCTAAATGGCGCATACCTGACTTATTATCGTACCAACGGTACTTCTTTTAAGGCATTGCCAATTGGTTCGGAGCTAATTCATTTGGAAAGCTACCCAGAAAACGGAACTCAGACGATGATTGAGCGGAAAATTGACTTATCAGGCAAAACGAATTCGCAAGAAACGACCCAAATTGTTGAGACTCAAGCGACTTCGGGTTTTCGTTGTGAATTACTACGCTTTGCGATGCCCCAAAAAGACACATTCTCAGACATAAAATCTGCGGAACTTAAAATCGCAAAGATTGTAAATATGGGAGAGCCTTGTACGGAATATTTGCCATTAGCACAGGCATATCTTAAGGAAAAAGGTGTGGCGATTGAAATTGCCTGTGAGCACCAAGAAGGACTTACCAATTTCTATGCTAAATCATGGCCAAAAGAAATGTCTCAAGAAGAAGCGGAAAGACTGATTCGCTCCGAGGAAATTTATAGCCGTTTCGGACCTTGGCTTTTTACAATCGAACTCCAGTAAATTTATCTTGCCAATATTCACAGGCTGTCACAATATCCCAGATGTAGATTTGTGGTAACTGCTCAGCCTTGTTTGATAAGGCTGGCTAAAATCTGAATGAACCTGGTTTGTTGCCCAGAATATAGGCAGAATAGGTCCGAACCGTTGATTTTTTAGATCGCCCCACATGAATAGACACGGTTTCGTAGAGCCGCAATGCATTGCGGCTCTACAGTTTCGGTATCAATCGGTTCAAAATA
>DKKK01000070.1 GCA_002455215.1 Anaerolineales bacterium UBA6668
TTCTCACTCTTGCTAACATTACGTTGTTAGCACCCATTCGAAATGACAAAGCCTTTGCTTGGCAATGAAGCGTTGCATTCTGGTCAAAAAAGCAAAAACCCGCAATCTGTGACCGTGCTGTATACACAACAAAACAGGCAGAGCATTCGCTTCTGCCTGTTTTATCTACTTCGGTTAACCTATTCCCACAACGACCGTTTTCGAGGGAAGAAGGGGATTTTCATGCTGGCAACGCTAGTATGCCGAAACAGTCACCAATTCGCCGTTAACTTGCAATGCCCAATGGGGTTGCCAAACCACCCCAAATAAATCGAGCGCCACATCAGATTTGCGCGGCGACAAACTTTTCTCGTCAATTTCCTTGGCGGTTTCATTCCACTTAGCATCCAAATCTTCCAATTCTTCTTGCAAATCGGATTGTAAATCTTCAATTTGCTTTTGCAAATCGGCAATTTCCTGCTCTGATTCTGTCACATCGGCGGCGGCTTCGCTGGTTTGGCGGCGTTTTGTCATGGACGATGAGATTTTTGAGCCAACACTGCGCCGTCCCCCGCCCAAGAATGCACCCGCAATGTTCATCAGCGTTTCCGCCCCTTTGCTCATTTCCTCCATACGGCGGGAGTTTAGCTCGGCTTTGTCGCGCTCCAACTCGCGCTCTTCCGCTTTCAGTTTGTCCTTTAAGCGATTGAGTTTGGTAGCGTAAGCCGCTTCCACCTTTTTGACAGCTAGCTTTTCTTGGCGCTCGGCTTCGTCTTCACAGCGTTTCTCAAATTCAGTACGGCTTTCACCGGGTGTACTATTTAGCTTGAGCGCGGTATTACCGTACACCGTTAATGACGCACTGCGAAATACATACTCTACATAATCGCCGGATAACGTCTTGAGCAATTTGGCATCGCTCAAGGTGGCTGGCAGTTGGGCAAACAAAAAGTCTGGTTCAGGGCGGCTTTCCAAATCGCGCGGCTCTAACGGATTGCCTTCCCAATCTTCCCACAACATTCGGTTTCGTTCCAATTGACGCACCAAAGCACAAAAGCGTTGATTTTCGGCGTTGCCAGAGCGGTCTGCAAAACGCACTTCAGTTTGAGCCAACAAAGCTGGTTGATAGACGATACCCAGGGGTTGCGAATTGCTTGGGGCATTGTAGCCACTCGCGTCCAGCGCTTTGGCAAAACTCAAACGGCGCGGCAAGAAATATTCTTGCACACCGCTGGGGGTTGCTGGGCGAGTGTGAGAATAACCGGCTAGGGGGGAGACAGTTGGCGTGCTAGGGGCAACGACCGGGCGAGTGGGTTGGGTATCGGAAGGTTGGGGTGTGCTACCAATCCCCCCGCGTGCGCTCGAAAAACCGGTGGGTTGTACGTTTGGTGCGGCGGGGCTGGTGGGCACAGCAGAATATGCAGGCGTAGCAGGCTTTACCAATGCGTTTAACTCTGCCAATTGTGTACGCGTCATCGGTCCGGCAAGATAATTCATTGCCCAACGCGTCTGGAACAGTTGCGGTCCGCCTTTGCTATGCACGTTGTTTACCAAAAATACGCGCTTGCCCAAGCTAGAGAGCAATTTGTCACTGGTAGAACGGTCAAAGCCGCCCCCACTTGCCCCTTCCAAACCGTCTAACAAGCGTTGTTTGTCGCGGTCGGTTTGCAAGCGTCCGATAAACCAAGAACCAGCATTGCTGAGGGCTTTGTAGTCCACATCTACCGGGTTTTGCGTTGCCAGCACCAAGCCTACCCCAAAAGCACGCGCCTGCTTCAACATGCGAAGCATTGGCTTTTTGCTGGGAGGGTTGCCAATGGGTGGCAGATAACCAAAAATTTCATCGAAATATACCAAAGCTCGCAAATTGGTAGTGCCTTTCTGACGGCGCATCCAAGTTTCGATTGCCCCAAACAGTAAGGTGACAATAAACATGCGCTCGGTTTCGCCGAGGTGGGCAATGTAAAAAATGCTGTGGCGCGGCTTGCCTTCGGGGGTATATAGCAAGTTGGCAACATCCAACGCTTCACCGGTAATCCACGGTTGGAAGGCAGGCGATGCTAGGATGTTGTTCAGCCGCATTGCCAAGCCAAAACGGTCTTTCTGTGGGTAAAATTGTTCTACCGGAAACACACCTAGCTTCTCAAAGGGCGGACTTTGGGTTTGCAAGATTAATTCGCCCAAATCCAAGTCTTTGCCTTGACTCCACGCATTTTGGAAAATATTGGAAAGCAAAATATGCTCGCGTGAAGTAACCGGGTCAATATCGTTCATACCCACTAAACTCAACAAAGCAGTGACAGTGCCTTCAATCTGCTCCAAAATGACTTCCAGATTGGAAAGGTAATCCAAGTTTGGGGCACGTAAAGAAGCCAAAATGCTGATTGGTTTGCCACTGGTGGAGCCGGGCGAGTAAATGGTGAAATCCACCTGTTGGTTTAGGCGGGCGACACGGTCACCTTCAATGCCGTAGCCTGCCAAGCCGGTTTTCCATTGTTCAGCGGCTTCAGCGGCGGCTTGTTGGGTGGTTTTGCCTTCGCGGCGTGCCGTATCCGGATTGACCCACGGCTCAAAATCGGCAGGGCGAAATTCTGGGAAGTGTAACAGTAAGTTGGTAATGTCGCCTTTGGGGTCAATCAAAATGGCGGGCAAATTATTGAGCGCGGCTTCTTCCATCATATTCAGACACAAGCCGGTTTTACCTGAGCCGGTCATCCCCACAACCACCGCATGGGTAGTTAAATCTTCGGGGGTGTACAGATACGGCTTATCGGTAGTTTTGCCACTGGCTGGGTCAAATAAGCGGCCTACGTAAAACTGGTTGGGAAAATCAAGAGATGGCATGGCGAGCAAAAAGAAAGAATCGAAAACAACCGCGAGAAGCGATTGGCATACACTTAAGAACTATGATACCAGAAATTTGCCCGTAACGTAGAAAAATTAAGAGTTGTGTACTGCGGATATTACAGCCCCAAATTTGCCAAAACACTTGTAAAATAAGGCTATACTTGATATGTCTTTGCCGCCCGCTGAGTTCTGACCTATCAGAAAAAGCGCGTTGTTTAAGCACGTCAAGTGTGCCAATTGACATTCTATTCGGCATGTATGCCAGATAGAACTTATGTCGAATATAGGTGGCAATGTTCTCCGCTTTATTAAAAAACAAGGCGGATTTGTATTCACAAATCTAAAATACTATGAAAAAATTTCTTTTCCCCTTACTCTTGACAATTGTTTTCGCTTTTGTTCTCTCTGCTTGTAGCGCTACAACAGATGGTCATGATATGCACAGCGGTGGGGAACACGATGCAGGTGAAGCCACCATGCAAAAATTACCCAACGATGGGCGCAAGATTGAAATTCTCTCGCCAGCAGATGGGGCTGTCTTTAAAACCGAAGATAGCATTGTCGTTGAAGTGGCTACGGAAAATTTTGACGTCGCCGCCGAAGGCAACCATTGGCATATTTTCTTGAATGGCAATGAAGTTGCCATGGTTTATAGTGACACCAACCGGGCTTTGCGTGGGCTAGAACCGGGCACTTACGAACTAAAAGTGACCATGACCAATATTGACCACGCTGAATACGAAGAAGGCGATAGTATCACCATCACCATCGAAAAATAACGCCTAGCAATCTTAGCCTGCCCCCTACCACATGAAACGCACTCATTGGTTGCTTGTCTTCCTTGCATTGGCTTATTGGTTTGGCACACCACCCGCCACCCAGGCACATGCCCTTCTGCTGAATTCCAATCCAACAGCCAACCAGATTTTGCCAACCAGCCCGCAAAAAATTGAGCTGTGGTTGACCGAGCCAGTTGCAGTAGGCTTAACCGAAATTCGTGTGCTAAACAGTGCGGGTGAGCGGGTAGATGATGGGGCAACGCTGATAGACCCCAATGGCAGTCTGCACGTGCAAGTCGGGCTAAAAACTTTGCCAGATGGGGTATACGTGGTGCATTGGAAGGCACTCAGCCAATTGGATGGGCATATTACCAATGGGGTGTTTCCGTTTGCCGTTGGCAATGTCAGCGAAGAATCCCTGCTGGCAGTCGGCGTAAACAACAGCGTGCCAGACGCTACCTTCTCGCAGGTGTTGGCACGCTGGCTGAACTTGCTGGGCATGGCATTGCTGATAGGCTGGTTCGCCTTCCGCGAAGCAGTTTGGCGACCCGAAGCGCACGGAATGGCAGGGCGGGCGTTTTTGCCAGTCTTTGCCGATTTGCAAAAACTCGGTGCGATTTTGTTCTTACTGGGGTCAGTACTGGGTCTGCTAGAACAAGCCGCCAAAGTAACAGACGCTAGTTGGCTAACTGCCTTAACTGCGCCTGCTTTGGGCGATTTATTGTTTGGTACGCGGGTGGGCTGGCTATGGTTGGCGAGAGTGAGTTTTGCTATCCTACTATTGCTATCTACCGAGAAGGTGTGGCAGAGCGTTTTGCAAGCACTGTTTGCCGTGGGCTTGGCGGTGAGCTACAGCCTAAACAGCCATTTGGCGGCGGCAAGCCCACCGTGGTTGCCAGTTTTCAGCAATGTGCTTCATATCCTGCTAGCTAGTGCATGGTTGGGGGGTGCTGTCTATCTCTTTAGCACCTTCATCAGCGGTAGAAACTTGCCTAGCGCGTTATTCCTGCACATCTCCGCCAAACTTACCACGCGTTTTTCCGACCTGGCGCTCATCCTTGCCAGCGTAGTCTTGCTCAGTGGGATTTATGGCGCTTGGCTGACGGTGGGCAGTGTCAGTGCATTGACACAAAGTTTTTACGGGCAAACGCTGGCGCTTAAATTGATTTTGGTGCTGGCAATTTTTGCGGTTGCGGCTGTCAATTTATGGCTCATTCGCCCGCGCTTGCAAAAGGCACAAGCCCAAAATGATGTGACTGCTCCCCAATTGCTGTTTAAGAGTTTGATTGGCGAGTTGAGTATTGCCGCGCTGTTACTGTTAGCGGCGGCGCTCTTTGCCAGTTTGCCACTTGCCAAGCCATTCTTACCCCAATTGGCATTGTCTGCCGCGGCTGAAGATCTACAACTTAAGGTTTTGATTCAGCCGGGTATGGCAGGCTTCAATCGCTTCATTCTTACAGCAGAAGGCGATTCTGGCGTATTAAACCAAGCAAAACTAGTGCGCTTGCGCTTCACCCCCAAACAGGGGGCGGCAGTCAGCAGTGATTTGGTGCTGAACGTCAACGATGATGGGCAGTTTATGGCACAAGGCGCTAACTTAACCGAAGCTGGGGAATGGCAGGTGGAAGCAATTGTGCAACGAGCAGGCGCATACGATGCGTATGCCAGCTTTGACATTACGCTATTGGCGGCGGCGCAGAGCGCAAGCAACCAAATTTTGCGCTGGCAGTGGCTCAGTTGGGTTTTGCTTCCCTTGCTGGGTTTGGCAATCGCCTTGGCAATGTGGCAATTGCCGGTGGGGTCTGGCTTGCGTGGCAGTGTCGGGCTGGTGGCAATTGTGGCATTGTGTTTTACCGCTTGGGCATGGTCGGTGCGTTTAGGGCGACCGATAAACTACCTAACCTTAGTCAACCCACTGCCACCCACTGCCGAACATATTGCCACCGGGCAAGCTTTGTACCAACAGCACTGTTTGGTTTGTCACGGAGTACAGGGCGGCGGCGATGGACCGGCTGGGGTGATTTTAAACCCGCGCCCCGCCGATTTGCGCATTCACTTTGCGCCGGGCGCACATCCGGAAGGCTTGTTGTTCGATTGGATTAGCAACGGCGTACCCACCAACCCCCAAATGCCTGCTTTTGGCAGTGCCTTAACCGAAGAACAACGCTGGCAAATTATGCTGTACGGCAAAACATTGGTGCGCTAGGTGCAGAAAGTTTTGGTGAGTGGGAATTGGTTATGCTTTACCCACTTTGAAACGGTTCGCTTTTTCGCCGCCATTGGTAGCGTAAATAGCCCAAAGTCAGCGAAACCAGTAGTAACATGGCGATGAACTGCCAATCCCACCCGCCGCTTTTAATGCCCTTTTCACTCAATTGAACTGCATTGACTTCCCCTTTACAAGTATCACATTGGTAGCTTTGTGTACCGCTGACCTTGCCCCACGCAATGGGCTGTTGGTGGCTAAAGAGCGAAGCCCAATAATCTTGACCCGCTTGGGTCGTTTCTAGCATATCAAAGGAAAATGTGTAAATGCCTGCTGGCAATTCGAGTGGCGAGAAGGTGAACGTTACGGTACGCACTTGACCGGGTGAGACTTCATTGGCACAATCCACTGTACGATAAAAACGCCCAACCACAACACCATCCTTGACCGCTTCAATCACCAACTCCACCTTGCAACGCATCCAATTGTAAATGCCGGTATTTTGCACCTGAATTTGCGCTTGGTAGGTGCCATTCCATACCCATTGCGCGGGTAGCCCGCTGACATTCAAGACATTAAAACGCTTTGGGGCAGACTGGATAGGTAAATCACTTGCCCCTGCATCGCGAAGGTGGACGTGGGTGTAGTAGTGAAATAAGATTTGTTCGGCACGTGTCCATTTGACGCTCCAATCTTGACTACAATTCTTACCCCTTTCCCAACGAATAGCACCGAGTTGGCTCATGCCGCGTGCATGTCCAGTTGTGCCAGCGCAATCTGTTGTGCTGATGGGGTCTGGCACAGACAGCAGGTAGTTTGGCTTTTCAGGCGACGTGACGGTTTGCAGTGGCACATCGGAGAAAAATTCGGCAAAGGCGGGCAAATCGCCGCTGGAGTAAGCCAGATAATAGCGCGGTGCAACCGCCGTGCAAATGGCTTGTTGGAAGGCATTTTGTTCGCTGGTGGGGCGGGAACAGCG
>DKKK01000101.1 GCA_002455215.1 Anaerolineales bacterium UBA6668
AACATTCTTAAGGGTCTAAACGCCACCCTTTTTGATACGTTTCCACCCGCTGACGAAATTCATCTGGAATCAGCAAGGTATGGCGTTCCTGCACATGCCACAGCACTTGCACAGTTTTGCCCAAGCACACCAAGCGCCCACTTGCCAAATCGCTCATACGATATACCAAATCGAAGCTTTTACTGCCCATGCGAGCCACACCCACTTCCACTTTAAGTGTTTCGCCAAAGAAGGAGGCAGATTTGTAATCGCAGGAGGCAGAAGCCACCACCGAGCCAGAACCTACCCGCCATTCCTTGCCAAACAGTTCAATCGTGTACTTCACCCGTGCGGTTTCCATGTAGCGGAAGTACCAAATACTGTTGACATGCCCAAAAGCGTCAATATCGCCGTACTCTACTTCGTGTAGATAGTGAAANNCTTCTGCGGGTGTATTTTTGCAGTAGCGATTGATTCACCTGCACCCCAATGCCGGGCGCGGTGGGCACGGTGAGGGTGCTATCGTGGTTGAGCGTAAAGAGCGGGTAGGCAATGTCTTCGTGATAATAGCGGTCAGACGCGCTAATGTCGCCGGGCAAGGTGAAGTTGGGCAAGGTGGCTAAATGAATGTTGGTTGCCCGCCCAACACCGGTTTCCAACATGCCGCCGCACCACATTTGGATGCCCGCTTGCTGGGCAAGGTCGTGAATCGCCATTGCAGTCGTAATGCCCCCCACTCTGCCAACCTTCATATTAATAATCCGACACGCCCGCAGGTCAATTGCCGCTTGGGTAGCCGCCACGCTGTGGATAGACTCATCTAAACAGATGGGGCTGGCAATTTGCGCTTGCAAACGAGCATGGTCAGCGATATCGTCATGCCCAAGTGGTTGCTCAATCATCAGCAGATTCAAATCATCCATTGCCTTAAACAAATCTACATCGTTTAGGGTGAAGGCAGAGTTGGCATCTGCCATCAGCAGTACATTCGGATGGTTTTGGCGCACTGCCCGCAGTTGGGCAAGCTCCCAACCCGGTTCAATTTTAATTTTAATACGTGCATAACCCGCCTGAACAAAGCCATCTACATCTTTGAGCAGTTTTTCCAGCGTGGGCTGAATGCCAATGCTCACCCCAACTGCCACCCGCTCTTTGGCAACTGTCTGCTGGTGGTTAAGCACTGCGCTTAGGGGCAGTCCCAGCGATTGAGCATACAAATCCCAACAGGCGTTTTCTAGGGCGGTTTTTGCCATTTCGTGCCCGCGAATGCTGTGCAAGGCTTGAAAGATTTCCTGTGGATGGCTGAAGGATTTGCCCACCATGCGGGGAATGGCAAATTGGGTGAGAATGTGCCAGGCAGTGTCAATATCTTCATAACTGTACCACGGTCCATCCCCGGTCACACACTCACCCCAGCCGACCCACCCACCGGCATACACCGCTACCAACAGGCAGGGGCGGTCTTTTTCAATGCCAAAGCTGGTTTGGAATGGGGAGATAAGTGGCATTACCACATGGGAAAGCTCGATTCTTTCAATTGTAAGCATGATTATGGCGGGATAGGCGGGTTAAGGTTTTGACAAAATTGGATTTAGCCGTGGCGGCGTTGAAAATCGCGCATAAAATCCGCCAAGGTTTGGCAACCTGCAACGGTCATGGCGTTGTAAATGCTGGCACGCATCCCACCCACACTGCGGTGTCCTTTCAGTTCTGCCATACCGTTGGCTTTTGCTTCTTTGGCAAATAGGTCTTGCAGTTCTTCGCTGGGCATGCGCCAAGTGACATTCATAATGGAACGGCTATCGGAAGTGGCGTGCCCTTCGTAAAAGCCACCGCTTTGGTCAATGGCAGAGTACAGCAAGTTGGCTTTTTGCTGGTTAATGGCATACATATTAGAAAGACCGCCAATCTCATTCAGCAACCACTGAGTTACTAAATTGAACATGTAGATTTGAAAAACCGGTGGCGTGTTGTAGGCACTTTCTTTGTCGGCTTGGATTTTGTAGTCGAGCATGACAGGCAAGTTTTCCGGCACTTTTGCCAGCATGTCGTCACGGATAATCACAATGGTCACACCTGCTGGGGCGGCGTTCTTTTGCGCACCGGCATAAATCAGGGCATACTTGGAAACATCAATCGGGCGTGCCATGAAATCGGAAGAGCTGTCACACACTAGGGGCACATCTCCGGCAGAAGGTTCGGTTTGCCACTCCACCCCGCCAATGGTTTCATTGCTGGTGAAGTGCAGATAAGCAAAGTTTTCGTCCATCTGCCACTCGTTTGCTTTGGGAATGCGGTTAAAATTGCTTTCCTTGCCATTCCAAACAGTGACAACCGGTCCTTCTTTTTTCGCTTCTTTGATTGCGGCAGTGCCCCACGAGCCGGTATTGAAATATCCGGCTGATTTGCCCGTACCCCGTAGGAAGTTTTGTGCAACCATTGTAAATTGCAAGGTTGCCCCGCCCTGCAAAAAGAGTACTTGATAATTGCTAGGGATATTGAGCAAGGTTCGGAGATTGCGAATGGCAGATTCGTAGATTTCAATATACTTCTTGTTTCGATGGCTAATTTCTAGCACGCTCATGCCAGTGCCGGGCAAACACAAAAGCTCGGCTTGCGCTTGTTGCAAAACAGGCAGTGGCAAGGTGCAAGGTCCTGCGCCAAAGTTGAAGATTCGGTTTTCCATGATGAATTTTTCCTTCAGTTTAACAACAGATTGATTATTGCTGACCGCATTCAGTGAAATGTGCTTTCGAAACGGTCAAGGTGGATGCACAGGGCACAAAAACCGATTGCATCTGGGGTAACAGAAAATGCAATCGCTTGCTGTGCCGGGTAACACACCGCAATGGGTGTGCTCCGTTGAGAAGTATAACCGAAAATAGGTTGCTGGCAAGGGGTACACTGAAAATCCGTTGTTAGGTTTAGCTTGGCTCAACTTGGTTGGCTCAACTTGGGTTGGCTCAACTTGGTTGGCTCAACTTGGTTGGCTCAACTTGGTTGGCTCAACCCGACTGAGCCAACCCAAATGGACAGCGCTAGTAACTGCTCAGCCTGGTTTGG
>DKKK01000216.1 GCA_002455215.1 Anaerolineales bacterium UBA6668
TTTTCGGATTGAGAGATTACGCTGAATTTTGATGGGTGCCATTTTTAGGTTGTTTGCCACTGATCTGGGGGCAACCCAACACCATTGTTTCACTATGCCTGAGTAGTTACACAAATTTTTTATTAATTTGAGTCATGCTATTCATCCAACAGTTTAGAAATAGGTATTCCCAGAGCCTTTGAGATTTTTTCGATATTGAGAAGGGTAATATTTTTTTCCGCCCTTTCAATCATGCCAATATAAGTACGATGAATGCCTGCTTTAGCGGCAAGTTCTTCTTGAGAAAGATTTTGTTTCAATCGTTCATCTCGTACTTTTTGACCAAATTTTTCTAGTATTGTTTTGCTCATGGATCACCTGAAAGTTGTAGGCAGTATAAAATAGTGCTAACTTTAGTTCTACATACCAAAGTTAGCACTACAATTATGGTCTGGTTTTATAACCGACATTATGATTAAATTCAAAAACGCCCAACACAGCACCCACCTGACGCTGGGGATTCTGCGGCAATCTCAAGCAGTTTTCTACGCCTTNNTCTGCGGCAATCTCAAGCAGTTTCACACGCCATAGCCTTTTCCTGGCTGGACAGCTTCGCCACCCCCGCCCCAGCTTCGCTAACGCCAGCCGTTAGGCGGCAGTTTACATCGTGTAAATACCAAGGAGACTCATAGGATGACAAGTAACAACGTTCAAGAATGGTTTGATTCGGCTCCAGATGATAAAAAGGTAATTCTTGATACACTCAGGCAGATGATAGTGTCTCAAAGCAATAAAGTTGTCGAAGAAATTAAATGGAGTCGCCCATGCTATTCAAAAAATGGTAAACTTTTTTGTTACCTTAATATAACGAAAAACCATGTCACAATCGGTTTCGAAAAGGGTGCATCACTTAAAGATACCAGTAAACTTCTACAGGGGACGGGGAAAGAAATGCGACATATTAATTTGAAAACTCTAGAAGAATTGAAACCACTAGCGATCAAACAGCTAATTGAAGAAGCCTGTAATTCTTAGTTCCAAGATAAAAAATACCCAGTCACGCTACTCACTAGAAAAGAACGGGTTTGATTTCAACATACCACTGCCTCGCTGGCAACACCCGTTTAGCATGGCAGAATGTCCAACGCCACACGCGACCTGCTTCAAAAATGAGCAAAAGCAAGCCCATTTTCATCCACGATTAATTGCCGTGACACCAACAAATGTAACCTCCAGAATAGCCATTTTTCACAATTTTTTAGGGGTGGCTATGTTTAACTTAGGTTTTTGCGTACAATTAGATAGTTCTATATTCGGCACGGGTGAGATTTAGCACATGTGTCGAATCTCACTTTGCAAAAAGTCAGGCTTGGACCTATTTTGTTATTTTGATAAGGAGAAAAGATTTTTATGGCTATTTTGATGGACGGCTTAAAATCGTCAAAAAATTTGCGCGAAAAAATAGCGCACGGCGTTGCTGAAATAGTCGCAGAACGGGGCATTGTGCCTTCCTTGGCAACTGTTTTGGTAGGCGACAACCCCGCGTCCCGTACTTACGTTGGCTCAAAGCACAAAGCTTGCGAAGAAGCCGGNNCACGGCATTCTGGTGCAATTGCCCTTGCCTGCCCACATTCAATCTGAAGCCATTATTAACGCCATTAATCCCGCCAAAGACGTGGATGGTTTTCACCCGCAAAATGTAGGGCGCTTGGCAATCCAATCTGCCGAACACTATTCTGTCCCCTGCACACCCGCGGGTGTGATGCACCTGCTCGATGAATATGGCGCAACCTATGCCGGCAAAAACGCGGTAGTGGTGGGGCGTTCCAAAATTGTGGGCTTGCCCGTTTCCCTGCTACTGCTTGCTCGCAATGCAACCGTGACCATTTGCCATTCCAAGACGGCAGACCTTGCCGGTGTGTGCCGCCAAGCAGATATTTTGGTTGCCGCTGTAGGGCGTGCCAAGATGATTAAGGGTGACTGGGTCAAGCCCGGTGCTTATGTGGTGGATGTTGGCATCAATGAACCGTGGCTCGAAAACCCGCATGATGAAGAATACACCTGTGTCAAGAGCGGTGAAAATTTTGTGGGGCATCATGCCGACCAAAGTGAAAAGCGTTCACGCCGTTTGGTAGGCTATGTGCAAGGCGCAACCAACATCGCCTATGCCAAAAATCACGCCCCCGCCGACCTAGACCTGCAACCGGATTACGCCAAGATTTTCCGCAAATATGAAATTGTTGGAGATGTGGATTTTGCTAGTGCCGAAAAACAAGCCGGTTACATCACCCCAGTGCCAGGGGGTGTTGGACCCATGACCATCGCAAAACTGCTCGAAAACACCTTGTTCGCCGCCAAAGCCAGCTAGATAGCTGTTCTCATTCACAAAACAAGCGATGAGCAATTGCCCATCGCTTGTTTTTATTTAAGTAAAATCTTACTCGACTGTCACACTTTTTGCCAGATTACGTGGCTGGTCAACATCACAACCGCGCAAAACCGCCACATGATATGAAAGCAATTGCAGGGGAATGCTGGCTAGGATAGGGCTTACCTGCCAAGCACAGGCGGGAATCCACAGCGCATAATCTGCAATTTGCGGCACGCGTTCATCGCCATCTGTCACCACAGCCACCACCGCCCCACCCCGTGCTTTGGCTTGCTCCAATTGCGAGAGCATTTTCTCATACCACAGATCTTGCGGCACAATAGCAATGACGGGCATTTGACGATCTACCAATGCAATCGGTCCGTGCTTCATTTCTCCGGCAGGATAGCCTTCGGCGTGAATGTAAGAAATCTCCTTGAGCTTAAGCGCACCTTCATAGGCAATGGGCATGTTGACGCCCCGCCCCAAATACAAACAATGTGAAATCTCTTTGAGTGCTTTAGCAACTTGTTCCACACTTTTTTCGCGTTCTAAGATTTGCCCAACCTTAAATGGCACTTGGGCAAGCTCAATAGCAAAATAGCGGCTTTGTTCGGCGGTTAGCGTGCCACGCAGTTGTCCGAGCAACATCGCCAACAAATACAAATCTGCAAGTGGCGCAGTAAATGCCTTAGTAGATGCCACGCCAATTTCGGGACCGGAGAGCATGGCGATATAGCCATCGGCAATGCGCATTGCCGCCGAACCGATGACATTAACCACGCTCCACAAGCGAGCGCCGCGCTTTTTGGCTTCATCCATTGCGGCAAGCGTATCGGCGGTTTCGCCACTCTGGCTAATGGCAATCACCACGGTATTGGGCGTGACAATCGGCTCGGCATAGCGAAATTCACTAGCAATCGCAACTTCCACCGGAATGCGTGCCATATTCTCAATCAAAATCTTGCCCACCATCCCGGCATGCGCGGCTGTTCCACAACCGGTGATGATGATACGGTCTATATTTTGGGCGATTTCGGCGGTCAGGTTCAAGCTAGGAAGCATAACAGCCCCGCTTTCTTGGTCCAGCCTGCCGCCAATGGTATCCGTGAGCGAACGAACTTGCTCGTGAATTTCTTTTTGCATAAAATGCTTGTACTCGCCCTTTTCCGCTGAAACCGGGTCCCAAGCAATTTGATGTTCCTGCGCCCGCACAGCCTGACCGCTCAAAGTTTGCAAAGTGTAACCTTGCGCCGTCAGTACTGCCAACCAGCCCGATTCTAAAAAGACCATGCGGCGGGTATGGTCTAGGATGGCAGGCATATCGCTCGCCAAGAACATTTCTTCTTGCCCGATGCCAATCGCCACCCCACCGGCATTACCCAAACGTGCAGTGACCAATTTGCCGGGTTCACGACTACTCAACGCCACCACTGCATTGGAACCGCGCAGTAATTTCAGCGCTTGACGTACTGCCTGCTCGAGCGAAACATCCGCCACATAAAACCGTTCTATCAGATGCACAATCACTTCGGTATCGGTATCCGAGCGAAAACCAATCCCTTCAGCGATGAGTTCTTCCTTCAATTCCAGATAATTTTCGACAATGCCATTTTGCACCACCACTACTTCGCCAGTTCCGCCCAAATGTGGGTGCGCATTGCGGGTGCTAGGTTCGCCGTGCGTTGCCCAGCGGGTGTGCCCCACCCCGATTGTGCCACTTAGGGGCTGGCTTTCTACTAAATTTTGCAGGTTGCGTAGCTTGCCCACATCGCGGCGCAAGTCAATCTTGCCCGCGTGAATGGTAGCAATGCCCGCCGAATCATATCCACGATACTCTAGCCGCTTTAAACCATTGAGCACAATGGGGGTAGCCAGACGATTGCCAACATAACCAACGATACCGCACATGATATTTCCTCCATAAAGGTGAGCTGTGTACGCCACAATTCTGACCCTTGTCAAAGATAAATCTGCTTAAGGCAAACCCAAAAGACAAGCATCCGAAGCGGTGCAGGCGCAACACAATTGTATTCGACACGGATGGAAACTGCGCTTTTTTATTTAAGGAAAGAAGCACAAATCTGACTCAAGTCGAATATAGGTGATTTGAGAATCAACCAATCTATTGGGTAGGGAGAATTGCGCTTATTTTTAAGAGAAACGCCATTGCCCGCCAAAAATCGTTTGTTGAAACCGGAACCAGTGCGAACCCCTTTGCTGGGACATTGCCGTACCAGATTGTGGGAACGCTTGATGGAGGAAAAGTGGGTGCGGTGCTGGTCACCGCGAGGGCATCCGCTGAACTTTCGATTTTCGCACAGATTGTGTGCTTAGCCCTGCGATGAAGCAGGGAACCCTCGACCTCGTCACCCACAAGGGTATTGTGGGTCATGCGCTGGCTTTTCCATTCAGTTGTTGGCGGGATTATAGCATAGATTTGGGGCAGTTGCGGTCAGGCATTAATCGTGCTTTAATTGAAAAGAGCCAACCGATTTGGTTAGCTCTTGGTGCGGACGGTGGGGGTCGAACCCACACGGTATCGCTACCGACGGATTTTGAGTCCGTTGCG
>DKKK01000145.1 GCA_002455215.1 Anaerolineales bacterium UBA6668
CTAACAACGTAATGTTAGCAAGAGTGAGAAATCTTTGATATTGGGCAAGATTTCTCACTTCGGTCGAAATGACCCGAAAATGAGACCATCTCAAGTATAGGTCGGCATTCCGAAAAAGCGCAATTTCCACCCGTGCCGGGTATAATTCATCATTCCAAACCCGCTTCACTGCCCATTAATTTCCTGATTCGATACCCTACTCTCTATGAACCTACTCACTCTCCGTGGCACACCCTACGAAATGGGTCGCCAATACGCCGAACAGTTCCGCACTGAAATCCGCCATTTTGCCGAAGACCGCCTACAACTCTCGCAAACCAAAACTTGGACTGGGCACGAACTTTCCCGCCAGCAAGTACTTGCCATTGCAGAAGCGTGTGTCGCCGAACACCGGCTGTACTGCCCCGAACTGATGGATGAATTACAGGGAATTGCCGATGTTACGGGTTTGGCCCTTGCCGAATTGGTTGTTCTGAATGGCTTCACCGACTTTGTGGATACCGTTCATCGAGTGGCGCAAAACCCAAATTGGCAAAGCAACTTAATCCGAACCCCCAGTGACAATTGCACCGCTTTCTTGGTGCCAGCCAACAAAATGGCAGACCACTCCGCCATCTACGGGCAAACTTGGGACATGCACGCCAGCGCCACCCCTTATGTGATGCTTCTGCACATCCACCCCACTCATGCCCCACGTGCCTTGATTTTCACCGTGGTGGGGTGTGTGGGCATGATTGGCATGAACGAACATGGCATTGCAGTCGGTATCAACAACTTGATGGGAGCCGATGGACAAATTGGGGTGATGTGGCCCTTTGTCATTCGCAAAGTTTTGCAACAAAATAACCTAGCTGACGCATTGGCTTGTATTACAACTGCCAAATTGGCTGGCGCACACAATTATCTTTTGATGGACGCACAGGGTAATGGCTATAACGTTGAAGCGATGTCCACCCGTTATGAACTAACCCAGCTAGAATCACAACCTGTGGTACATACTAACCACTGTTTGGTGGAGCGCAACCTGGCAGTGGCGCAAGCCCGCCCTGCCGCCAGCCAAAAAAGCAGTGAGAATCGCCTTACACGTGCGTATGAACTCTTAACAAAGGATGGATTGACATTGGCAGATTTGCAAGCCATGACGGCGGATACACCCACGATTTGTGTGAGCGAAACACCACCTTTCCATGTAGAAACCTGTGGTGCGGCACTGATGCGTCCAGCTAGCCGCGAATTTTGGGCGGTGCAAGGCAAACCTAGCGAAAACAAATATCAAAAATTTGTGGTCTAACTGGTTGCCGAATTTCACTCCGTAAGCTATACTCGGAGCATAGAGAAACGCCGCTTCTTCCCAAAGAAAGCGCGTGCTGTCAGACTGTGCTAAATCTCCATTGAAAACGCATAAACGGTGCGTTTTTCATTAAAAAAGCGCGACTCTGACCGGTGTCGCATCTGGAATAGTAGCTATTTTAAAATTGTGGCTATTATCCTGAGTACGAATGCGAATTGCGGATATTGGTATCCATCGAAAGTTCCGGTCATTGTGAGCCGCACTAGCGGCAAACAATCCTATGCTCTTCAAGATGGGTTTGTATCAATTACTTGAATCTGCCATTGTATGATTTTATCTTTTGCCTATGCAATAATACCCAAAAATTTTTTATAACAGG
Organism: Anaerolineales bacterium UBA6668; assembly: GCA_002455215.1. Taxonomy (GTDB): domain Bacteria; phylum Chloroflexota; class Anaerolineae; order Anaerolineales; family UBA6668; genus UBA6668. The sequence goes on from DKKK01000145.1 coordinate 1,671, forward strand.
AGGCTAGCCTATCTTGACAACGCCTGATAAGCAGCCCGAAGTTCCGAACATTGAAATTATTAATATCCGTCCACGCTACATCTACCAACTGGAAAAATTGCAACGTCTTTGTTTTCCCACGCTTGGTGATGGAGAATTAATTCGTGCGGCTCATTATCTGAACCATTACGAGATTTTCCCTGAAGGAAATTTTATTGCCTTGCATGACGACCGCCCGGTAGGCGCTGGTTCAGGTTTTTTGATTGATTTTGACTTCGCACATCCCGACCACAACTTTAATGAAATGTTAGATGGCGGCTGGTTCAGCCACCACGACCCCAACGGTGATTGGTATTATGGAGCAGACATTAGCATCCATCCAGACTATCGCGCCTACGGCTTAGGAAGACGGTTGTATGACGCTCGGAAGTCTGCCGTGCGTATGCTCAACAAACGCGGCATTATTGCGGGCGGCTTACTACCTGGCTATGTGCGCTATCGCGGCATTCTGACTGTGCATGAATACACCGAACAGGTTGTCGCAGGCAAAATTTGGGACGCCACTCTCAGTTTTCAAATCAAAAACGGCTTTCAGGTGCGCGGTATGCTGGAAGATTACATTGAAGATTATTCTTCGGACAATTGGGCGGCATTAATTGTGTGGGAAAACCCAGACTACCAACCCAGCCTGCCATGAAAAACCTACCCTTTTGGCAAAACCGCCCAACAATCAGTATCTTTCTGCTATGTTTGGTGGTTTATCTAATCACTTTGCAACCCAGCCTAGCCTGGGGGGATGGAATCCGCCTGCAAAGAGAAGCCATCACCGGTGAATCGTTCATCCTAGCAGAACTGACCGATGTGCAATTTGCCCATGACCCCTTTCCATTTGCCAAATTAGGGGTTGCCGCCTGGGATCATCCATTGTGGACAATGTTGGGCTATGGACTCGTCCATGCTCTACCCTTTGTACACAACCTGTGGTTGGTCAACAGCCTTTCTGCCGTGTTTGGGGCACTGGCAATTGCCTGTTTTTTCCAATTGTTACGCCCGCATCTCTCCCCACTCAGTTGCGGGTTGGCAAGCCTAGCACTGGCTTTTTCGCACACTTTTTGGTGGCACAGCACCACACCCGAAGTGTACACGCTCTTTCTTGCACTTTTGCTTGGCAGTTTCTGTTGCCTACAGGCAGATTTTGAAAACCCGCAATGGCGAACATTGGCTGGGTTTGGACTGCTCAGTGGGCTGGGCATGAGCAACCACCTACTTGCCGCCATCGCCCTACCCCCCGTTGCAATTTGGGCACTGTGGCAAGCCCCCCGCCAATGGTGGCATCGTCCCCGTACCGATTGGCTGTGGCTGATACTAGCCGGTTTGCTCGGCTTTTTGCCCTTTGTGGTGCAGTTACTGCGTATGCTACGCACCTTCCCACTGGCAGAAGTGTTGGGGCCTGCACTGGGAGAGAACTTTTTCCGCGGTTCGCTGGCTCTTTCCCTAGCAAAATTGCTGGCTAGTTTGCGCATGTACGCCATCTTTCTCATCTACCAGTTTGCGCCATGGGGGGTTGGCTTGGGGGTGTGGGGTTGGTGGAAGGCGCGGCAAACACAGCCGCAACTGTGGGCACTAACCAGTTTGCTCTATGCTGTATATGCCGCCTTTGGCTGGGTATATCAAGTCTCTGACCAATTTGCGTTCTTTTTAGCGAGCCACGTTTTTTGGGCAATGGGTTTGGCAATGGGCATAGAGGCTGTGTGGCAAAAACGCCCCACTCGCGCCACCATGCTGACTTTGCTGGCACTTACGCTCATTTTGCCATTGTCTTACCCTGCCATGCCACACCTACTTCGCGCAACGGGTGGGAGTGATGAAAGCTTTGGTATCCCCGCTATCGGTGCAAATCCGGCTGGCAATTCTTTGCGAGATGGATTAAATTACTACCTGAATCCAATCAAAACCGCCGATACAAACCCCTATTCATTTGGCACAACCACCTTGCAAGCACTTCCCGCGAATGCTTTGGTATTGGCAGAATGGTACACCGATACCGATGAATATTTTGCATTGCGCTATTTTCAGGCAGTGGAAGGTTTGCGCCCAGATGTGCAGGTGGAAGGCTATCCCCGCCTAGACCCGTTCAACTTTCCCAGTGACCGTGTGTCGGAGCAAATTCGCCTAGCAGTAGCAGAAAGACCGGTTTATCTGGCTTCCTTAAATCCCAGCTACTATGGCACTCCTAGCCTGACAGAAGCTGGCTTCAGATTTGTGCCGGAGAATGGCTTGTGGCGCGTGGTGGCAGGTAGTGAGTGACGGACAGGTGTGTCGGGGAAATAGCCTGCCGCTTTCGGCTTAAGTTTTTCTCTCTCCCAGAAAAAGCACACGCCACACGGTTGCCCCCCTATTTCATTAAGTATCGGTTTATGCTATAGTGAAAAATCTATGCTGACAACAGGTTGTATCTTATGGCTACTCCACAGTCAAAAATAGATTTCAAAACTGTTTTACCACACTCCTTTTGGGCATCCATCAACAGGCTTTTATTATGGAAAATCAACCACTCGTCAACGACAAAAAAGAGATTTTCGGCTGGATGATGTACGACTGGGCGAACTCTGCTTTTAGCACCACCATTGGTGCGGCATTGCTCGGACCTTACATCACCACTCTTGCCGAAAATGCCAAAGAACCGCTCCAACTTTTCGGCACAGCCATTCGGCCCGCGGCAATTTACCCGTTTTTTATCTCGCTTTCGGTCTTACTGCAAGTGCTCTTTTTGCCGTTGATTGGCACCTTGGCAGATTACACCCCCAACAAAAAACGCCTGATGATGAGCTTCGCCTATCTGGGGGCGGCGCTCACCATTCTGCTCTTTTTTGTGCAAGCGGATATGCCGGTGATTGGCACAAATGGGGCGGTTTTGCTGGGCAGTTTACTCTTTACCGGGGCGAACTTATCCTTCGGGGCGGCAGTAGTGGCTTACAACTCCTTCCTAAACGATATTTCTACCCCGGACCGCCGCGATGCCATTAGCTCGCAAGGCTGGGCGCTTGGCTATTTGGGTGGTGGTTTACTGCTCTTGCTCAATTTGGGGCTGATTTTGGCAATGAAGGACACCGGGTTGGCGGTGCGTATCAGCTTGGCAAGTGCTGGGGTGTGGTGGTTGGTGTTCACCTTTTTGTTCCCACAGCGCCGTTTGCGCCAACGCTTCCCACCCAAAACCTTGCCAAAGGGCGAAAATCTCTTCAGCTTTGGTTTACACAAATTGCAAGAAACCCTACGGGAAATGCGGGCAAAATATCCGCGCACCGGGCAATATCTGATTGCTTATTTGGTTTACAATGACGGCATCCAAACCGTGATTGCCACCGCTTCACTCTTTGCCGCCAGTGAATTGGGACTACCTTCTACCAGTTTGCTATTACTGGTATTGATGATTCAATTTGTGGCATTTGGCGGCGCTCTGCTCTTTGGCAAATTGGCAGAACGCATCGGCGCCAAACGCTCCATTATCATTACGTTGGTCATTTGGGCTGGCATTACCATCTTTGCCTACGCCATTTTGCGAACTGAAGCCCAACTTTTTGCACTAGGAGTCGTATTGGCTTTGGTGATGGGCGGTAGTCAGGCACTCAGTCGCTCGTTATTCTCGCAAATGATTCCGCACGCTAAGGAAGCCGAGTACTTTGGCTTTTATGAAATTTCGGAACGTGGCACTTCCTGGCTCGGTCCAATCTTGTTCTCGCTAGCAGTTCAATTGACCGGTTCCCAACGGGTCGCCTTACTCAGCCTAATTGCGTTCTTTATCATCGGTTTAATCTTGCTGATACCGGTGAATGTCAAGCAAGCGATTGTCGAGAGTGGCAACAATCCCGATGGCGTGATTTTATAACCGTGCATTTTTCACACAGCAAAAAAGCCCCTAGAATTTAGGGGCTTTTTGTTTTGTTGGTGGTGTAAGTTACGCTATTTATGCGCCATATTTTTGCAAGCGCCCAGCATGTGCCAAAGCAACTGGCATGAGGTCACGGCTGTACATTGTGCCCAACCCACCGCTCATGCAAGCCCGTTCGCCAAAGTGATCGGCTAAATCGGGCAAGTGGGTGGCGGGTGCCCAAAGCAGGAGCGGAACCGGGTGCCAAGAGTGGCTCTTGAGCTTGGCAGGGGTGGAATGGTCGCCAGTAATCAGCAACACATCCGGCTTAAGTCCGAGCAAAATGGGCAGTGCGGCATCCACCTGTTCAATCACAGCGGCTTTTTCTGCAAATTTGCCATCTTCGCCACGGCTATCGGTATATTTGATGTGAATGAAGAAGAAATCGAAATCATTCCAAATTTTTGCAACGGCATTAAACTCATCTTCCGGCGTGTTGCCGGGGAAGTTTTGCACATCCATCCCCACCAACTTTGCCAAGCCGCGATACATCGGGTACACTGCCACGCAAGCCGCATTCAGTTTGTAATTTTCGGCATAGGTGGGCAATTGTGGGTCGCCAGAGAAACCGCGCAAGGTGAAGCCATTGGCGGGGNNGGAAGTCATTCTTCAGCAGTTCTTGCCCGGCGGCAATCCACTGATTCCACAAGTCGGCACTTGCTTGGGCAGATGGGTTGTTGGCAGTGACGGGCAAGGGCGCAACGCCGGTTTTTTGCGGGTCAGTACTGTTTAGGTCGGCAGAAAGCCCTACCCCGCGCATTACTGCCGCAAAGCGATATTCCTGCACATGCTTGACTTCCACTTCCACACCGGGTAATTGGATTTGCTTCAGCTTTTCCACCAGGGGGGCGGCGGCGGCACTGGAAATGCNNAAATCAAGCCGTTTTCATCTAGGCTAACAAAGTTGCCACGCACTGCTACATCTTGTGCGCCCACTGGTAGCCCCACGCCAAACGATTCCAACACGCCACGCCCAATGGGGTAAACCAGCGGGTCGTAACCAAACAAGCCCAAGTGGGCAGGACCAGAACCCGGAGCAACGCCGTGCTCGACGGGAATTAACCGTCCAAGCGTGCCTTCTGCCGCTAAGCGGTCCATATTGGGGGTGTGTGCGCTTTCTAGCTCGGTTTTACCACCCGCTTCAATGGGCAAGCCCCCTAGCCCATCCATCACTAACAACACAATTTTGGTTTTTGCGGATTGTGTCAATTCACGCATTAGCTCAAAGTTTGCCATGAGATTGTTCCTTTTTTCTAGGCAGTACTTGCACTCGGCATGTTTGGAAAGCG
>DKKK01000157.1 GCA_002455215.1 Anaerolineales bacterium UBA6668
CTTGACTATTGCCAATAATGTCTCTTGTCTTTGTTCTTGAATTTCTTTCTAAAAAGACCTAACAGGTCTTTGAGACCTGTTAGGTCTCAACATAATAATACCCATCTACTATCCGACACAGGTTGCCTTCGGCACACACACCGAAGACTGCGCCCAGCCGTTTCGAATATCGCTTAATGATGAATGATGCGTTATTTTAGACCACTAACCCGTACTTCCGAGTGCCCGCCACCAACCTGCCCAATTCTGCTATAATTTGAATAGCAAAAACCCTGTTCATCCCCTCAAAAATCTCATGCGAATCAGCTTACAAATTACCCGTTTCAACCAACCTGCCGAACAATTGCGCCACACCTTGCGCTCCCAAGCCCAATTAGCAGAATCTGTCGGCTTCTATGGGTTGTGGGTGATGGACCATTTTTACCAGCTAGAATTTATTGGCAAAGTGGAAGATGGCATGATGGAATGCTTCAGTACACTGGGCTACTTGGCGGCAGTGACCGAAAAAATTCAGTTGGGTACACTCGTTGTTGGGGCAATCTACCGCCAACCCGGCGTACTGCTGAAAACTGCAACCAGCCTGGATGTGCTGGCAGGCGGGCGCACCTATCTGGGACTGGGAGCGGCTTGGTATGATAAGGAAGCACTTGGGCTTGGATTGCGCTTTCCCCCATTGAAAGAACGCTTTGAAATTTTGGAAGAAACCCTGCAAATGGCACACGCCCTGTGGGGGGGCAAGCCCGCCTTCCGTGGCCGGCACGTCAACGCCCAACAACTCATTTGCAATCCACCCCCCATTAGCCAACCCCACCCCAAGTTGCTGATAGGCGGCAGTGGCGAGCACAAAACGCTCAAATTGGTGGCACAATATGCCGATGCGTGCAATATTTTTGCGCAGAACGGCGTTGATTTTGTGCGCCAACGCTTGGGCACTTTGCGCCAGCACTGTGAAGCCATTGGGCGAGACTACAACAGCATTGAACGCACGGGCATTGACATCGTAGATTTTTCGCGCACCAGCCCCGAACAATTGCTAGAGCGGCTTCACCAATATGCCACTGCCGGTCTGCAACACATCATCTTCAACTTGCCCAACGACCACAGCCCCGAACCGCTGGAAATTTTTGGTAAGCACATCATTTCGCAAGTTGCCGATTGGTAACACGATTCGGCACCGGTCAGGCTAGGCTTCTTTGCTGTAAGCAGATAGTCAACCCACGGCGATAACCCCTATGCCCTTTGCAAAGCGCCATCTGAGCCGCTTCTCACGGCGCGAATTTTTAAAATTGTTGGCGGGTGCTGGCATTGCCAGCACTCTGCCACGGCAGGCGGCAAACGCTGGTCCGGCACACGCCTTGCCCTACACCCCCGAACAATTGCTGGGGCAGGTGTTTGGCATTGACCTGTATGGCAGTACGCTGACAGCCGACATGCAAACGCACTTGCAAACCATCCTGCCGGGCGGGTTTTCGCTGTTTCGCGGCAATACGCAACCGCTGTACTACCCCGCCCAAGTGCGTGCGCTGGTGCAGGCACTGAAACAAGCCAGCCTAGCCGTCAACCCCCTGCCCTTGCTGGTGATGGTGGACCAAGAAAGCCAGAAAGTTGCCCGCATGCGCGGGGAAGGCTTCACCCTACCCCCAAACTTCACCTTGTGGGGCAGGCGTTTTTGGGAATTATTGCAAAATTTTCGTGAACATCACACCCCCACTAGCCGCGAAGCATTGTGGGCAGATTTTGTGTATTTTCTAAAATTGGCTGAAAGTGAGCCTGCCCTGCAAGAATATGCACAAAGATTTTACGAATGGGGGTTTGCGGTGGGGAAAGAGATGCGTGCCGTGGGGGTGGATGCGACCTATGCCCCGGTGCTGGACCGCGCCGGCTCGGAAATATTGGAAGAACGCGCGATTTCGTCTGACCCGCTGGTGATCAGCCTGATTGGCACTTGGTATGCCCGCGGGCTTCAGCGTGCGGGCGTGCAGTGCATTGGCAAACATGCGCCCGGCTTGGGCGGTGCGCTTACGGGCAATGACGACCCCCACTTGGGGTTTGTGGCGGTGCGTCTGCATGAGTGGGATTTGTTTCCCTTTTGGGTGCTGAACCAGCAAGGCTTGTTAGCGGGCATCATGCCCACCCACCTGCGCATTGATAGCCTAGATTTGCCCAACCTGCCACCCGATTTTGCCCAAGCAATTGTGAACGACCCTGCGCCCGCCACACTCTCGCACCCAACTTTGTCTTTCATACGCCAGGCGATTGGTTTTGCTGGACCCTTTCTCAGCGATGGACTCGGAATGCAAGGCTTGCAATTGTATGTGCGGGAAGATTCGGCAAAGGCGGTTTTGCTGGCGGTGTTGGCGGGAATGGATATGGCATTGTTTGACCCGCCCTTGCTAGACAGTGTGCAATTGGATGCACAGGCTCGCTTGCGGGAATGGTGCCTGCCCAGCTTGCAAAGCTACCCCAGCCTGAGCAGTGCCTTGCGTGGCGCAGGGTTGCCAACTGCCGAGCGGCTTGCGCTTGCCGGGCGCATCCTGAATTTGCCAGAAGGCGCAAACCCAAGCTTTTCCAGCGCTGAATCTGCCTTCCTTGCTTGGCGCTTCCACCAAGCCGCACAGCGCATTCAGCGACTCAGACGTGACTGGTGACTGGTGACTGGTGACTGGTGACTGGTGACTGGTGACTGGTGACTGGTGACTGGTGACTGGTGACTGGTGACTGGTGAGCAATTGTAATTCATACAATGGGCACGGGTAGAAATTGCGCTTTNNGTCATTTCGACCGCAGGGAGAAATCCTGCCCATTATGTTCTATCCGGCATGGGTGAAAGCCACGCTTTTTCCTTAAGAAAAAAACGCAAAGCGATATTCAGTATGCGTACCGAATAAAATCCGTGCCGAATATCAAAGATTTCTCACTCTTGCTAACATTACGTTGTTAG
>DKKK01000121.1 GCA_002455215.1 Anaerolineales bacterium UBA6668
GCGCGGATTGATGTAAAAATCAGCCTAACTAATAGCCGTTATGTACTGTTTCACCACCCAATCCTTCATGCGGTTGCCTGGTTGTTGTTTACCATTTCATTTTGATTTTTTTCGCTAAATGGTATGATTCAGCACCCTTAATTTTTTCAGGTGAAAAATGACCGACCGATTGGTATATTGTGTAAAGCTTAAACAAAACCTGCCCGCGCTCAAGCGCCCACCTTTTGGCGGCGAGCTCGGACAACGTATTTTCGCCCATATTTCGCAATCAGCATGGAATTTGTGGCGACAACAACAAATCATTATCATCAACCACTATGGACTCAACATGGTTGACCCGCGTGCCACTGCACTATTGATGAAGGAATGTGAAAAATTCCTTTTCGAAGAAGATGTGGCAATGCCGGACGAATGGGTGGACGAAAACACAGACACGAGTGGCATGACAAAACCACGCCCATAATTTTTTGGAGCATTGATTATACTTATGATAAAAACAATTCGCATCAGCTTGAATGGCTTTGGCAATGTTGGGCAAGGTCTCGCCATGATTTTGGCAGAACGCGCAGACGAGCTCGCCGATCTTGGGTTAATATTTACAATTGTTTCGGTGCATACTCGCAGTCGTGGCAGTGTTTACCAGCCAGCCGGCTTGCCTATTGGCGAATTGCTAACCTGCGCCAATTCAGACGGCTTAAACCAGATGGAAGGCATCCACGATTACAGCATTGAGCAAGTTTTGCAACAGGGCGAAACCGATGTGCTGGTCGAAGTCAGCCCCACCAATCTTGCCGATGGGCAACCCGCCACCGACATCATTCGCACAGCCTTACAATGCGGCAAACACGTGGTCACAGCCAACAAAGGCCCCGTTTCACTCTATTTCGCAGAATTGCAGGCGCTTGCCCAGCAAAATCAAGTGCAATTCCGCGCGGAAGGGACTGTCATGGCAGGCACACCGTCCATCCTATTGGCAGAAAAAGTACTAACTCATGCCGGGCTATCCGGCATTCAAGGCATTTTGAACGGTACAACCAATTATATTCTGACTGAGATGGAAAAAGGCATGAGCTACACAGACGCTTTGGCGCAAGCGCAGGCATTGGGATATGCCGAAACTGACCCCACCGGAGATGTGGAAGGCTACGATGCGGCTGGCAAGTTGATTATTTTGGNNAATTGGAACGTACCGATGACGGGTTTTTCGCCAGTGTTAAACCGCAATGCCTGCCCATCTCAAATCCATTAAGCAACGTGGGCGGTGCAACCAATGCCATCACCTACAAAACCGACCTACTCGGCAATGTTACCTTGATTGGACCCGGTGCCGGGCGGGTGCAAACCGCCTTTGCTCTACTCAGCGACCTGCTACAAATCTATCATTAACAAGCGTCACATTGAGTCGCTTACACCCTTTTTCATGTTTACGCTTGTCACCGATTGGGATAAACTACTCCCCCTACTCTCCATTGCCATCGGCATTCCGAATGATAGCGGATTGCAAAAAATTGTTGCGATTGAACGCGCCAAGGGCACGCAATACTGGGCGGCGCAAGCAGGAGACGAAATAATTGGCTTGGTCGGGCTGTGGATGGACCAACAAACCCACCAATTGGACGCCATCCTTCCGGCAGAAATCATGGATGTTGCCGTTCACCCCAATCAGCAAGGACAGGGTTTGGGCAAACAACTAGTGAAATTTGCCTTGCAGAAAGCCTGGGATGCGGGCTACCGCACGGTTTGGCTTTCAACGGATGGCAATGACCGCAAAAATCTCAGCTTTTACATCGGCTTAGGCTTTCGGATTGCCGCCACCATCCCCGATTGGTTCGGTCCCGGCACCGTGCGTGCCATTCTGCGCATAGACAAACCAACCCAACATGAATAACCCATCCAGCACATTCCCACCAGTCGAGCTAGGCGCAGTTGAGTTCCAACACCGCGTGCCTTTTTACAAAAACGCCTTCAGCTTATTCGGTTATCTGACCTTTTCAATTGCCTGTTTTATCGTCCTTGTGCTGATGTTTTTTTACGCCTTTTGGATAGAACTCCCAAAATCTGATGACGCTTGGGGAATGGGCATCATCTTTGTGATAGTTGTTGGACTTTGGCTAGGGCTGTTGTACGGACTGAGCGGGTTGGCACAACATTGGGGGCAAAAAATCGCGGTGTGCGAGCACGGGCTTGCATTGGAAAATGCGTCTCGCACGGTAGCCATGCGCTGGGAGCATCTGCACAGCATCCGTGCAAGTGTCACCCGTCACTACACCAATGGCATCTACACGGGCACAACCCACAATTATTGGTGCAAAAGCGCAGATGGCAGTGAAATTTTACTCGATAACCAATTGGGCAAGGATGTGGAAAAGTTCTACGACTCCGCACGGCGTCATACTGTAGAAGCGCGTTACCAGCGCACGCTTCAAACCATTACGCAAGGGAAAACCGTGTCGTTTTCATCTGTGCTGGTCAACACCACCCACTTATTCATTGGCAAAAAAACCATCCCAGTAGCCAACATCCGCAAATTAGCCGCCGAAAAAGGCTACTTGCAAATTCATTACGAAGATGTCGGAAAAATCCGTGCCGGGAAAATCACCCAGGAATCGGTAGCAGTCGGCTTAACTGATAATTTTGACATTCTGTGGGCGCTCTTGCACCAATTGGCAAAACTCAGCTAGCCTCCCCCACCCAATTTTTAGCTGTCATTTCCCTACCAGCCTACTTTGGGTTATAATGCAACTGTACATTCGGCGCACCTAAAAGCTCGCCGAGATGATAGAAAAGAGCATTTTTTGCTGGATTCCAGGATGAAAACAGATGAACTTGCTCTTTTCTGCCTTATTTTTCAAACCATGCCATACCCAAAGACATTATGAAATTACACGAATATCAAACGAAGCAAATTTTTGAAACCTATGGCATTCCTGTGCCAATGGGCAAAGTCGCTGACACCCCCCAAGAAGCACGGAAAATCACCGAAATGCTGGGCGGGAGCGCCGTGATAAAATCTCAGGTGCTAGTAGGGGGGCGTGGCAAAGCGGGAGGGGTCAAAGTTGCCAAATCCCCTGCTGAAGCAGAAGCTCTTGCCGCCCAAATTCTTGCCTTGACCATCAAGGGCTTGCCCGTGCGCAAAGTTCTGGTAGACCCGCTTGCCGATATCAAAACCGAAATTTATTTGGGCATCACCAATGACCGTGCCGCCCGCAAACCGGTACTGATTGCTTCTGCGGCTGGGGGAGTCGATATCGAAGAAGTTGCCGCCCACACCCCAGAAAAAATCATCCGCGAACACATTGACCCATCTTTGGGACTGCGTGACTACCAAACGCGCAATGTCGCGCTTGGCATTGACCTGCCCCGCTCCCTTTGGCGTGCCTTCAGCAAGATTGCGCAAGGCTTGTACCAAGCCTTCTCGGAAAACTGTGCCACCCTAGCCGAAATCAATCCATTGGTCATTACCAATAGCAATCAACTGGTGGCATTGGACGGCAAAATGGACATTGACGACAACGCTCTGTTCCGCCTGCCTGCGCTTGCCGCTCTGCGCGACCCCGATGAAGACAACGCCAGCGAAGCCGAAGCTCGCGAACATGAACTTTCCTATATCGCACTGGATGGCAATATCGGCTGTATGGTGAACGGCGCTGGCTTGGCAATGGGCACAATGGATATTGTAAAGCATTTTGGTGGCAATCCAGCGAACTTCTTGGATATCGGTGGGGGCGCAAACGCCGAAAAAGTTGCGGCCGCCATGCGCATTATCCTAAAGGATAGCAACGTCAAAGCTATGCTCATCAACATATTTGGCGGCATCACCCGCTGTGATGAAGTTGCCAAGGGCATTCTGGAAGCCATGCAAACAGTGGATGTAAAAGTGCCAATGGTAGTGCGGCTGGTGGGCACTAACGAAGCCGAAGGCAAGGCTCTGCTAGCCAGCGCCAGCCTAATCACTGCCGACTCACTGGCAGATGCCGCCCAAAAAGCCGTAAAAGCCGCTCAATATTAATTTTTTTAGGAATTTTGCTATGAGTATCTTAATAGATAAAAATACAAGAGTTGTCGTACAAGGCATTACTGGCAACCAAGGTTTGTTTCACACCAAGCAAATGGTAAGCTATGGCACACAAGTGGTGGCAGGTGTGACGCCCGGCAAGGGTGGTGAGTGGGCGGCTGGTGTGCCTGTGTATGATACAGTGCGCCAAGCTGTCAGCATGACGGGCGCCAATTGCGCCTGTATTTTTGTGCCCGCCCCCTTTGNNTCCCCCTTTGTCGAAGATGCCCTGTACGAAGCCGCTGATGCAGGCGTCCCGCTCATTATTGCCATTACCGAGGGCGTACCGGTCAGCGACATGATGCGTGCTCGCCCATACCTTGACCGCAAAGGCGTGCGGCTCATCGGTCCAAACTGCCCCGGTCTGCTCACCCCCGGTCAAAGCAAAGTCGGCATTATCCCCGGACAAATCGCCACGCCCGGCAATATTGGTTTAGTCTCGCGTTCTGGCACACTTACCTACGAAGTGGTTCACGCACTGACTCAAAACGGCATGGGGCAAACCACTTGTGTCGGCATTGGCGGTGACCCGGTCAACGGCACTAGCTTTTTGGATGTGTTGGAAATGTTTGAAGAAGACCCCGACACCGAGAAAGTGGTGCTGATTGGTGAGATTGGCGGCACTGATGAAGAAAAAGCCGCCCGCTACATTGCAGAGAAGATGACCAAGCCGGTGGTCTCCTTCATTGCGGGACAATCTGCCCCGCCCGGCAAGCGCATGGGACATGCTGGCGCGATTGTGGAAGGCGGGTCTGGCACTGCCGCCAGCAAAATTGCCGCCCTGCAAGCCGCTGGGGTCAAAGTTGCCCGCCACCCGGAAGAAATTCCCGACTTGCTCCGCTAATTTTTCACAAAGGGGTGTGCAGTTGCTACACCCCTTTCAGTTTGTGCAGGTTTTTTTATGTTGCGTGTCATTGCAGGCAAAGCCAAAGGGCGGCGACTCAAGCAAGTGCCCGGTGATAGCACCCGCCCCATCATGGACCGCGTGAAGGAAGCCTTGTTTAGCATTGTACAAAACGAACTTGCCGAAAGCGTATGGTTAGATTTGTTTGGGGGGACGGGTAGTGTCGGTATTGAAGCGCTGAGTCGCGGGGCGAAGCACGTCACATTCGTGGACAACAACCGCAATGCTCTACAAACCATTCGCGCCAACCTGGCGGTGACTGGCTTTGAATCGCAGGCACAGGTACACGCTGGAGATGCCTTCAAATTTTTACAAAACACCCCACAGTCCTATGATTTTATTTATATTGCCCCACCCCAGTACAAAGGCTTGTGGGTGACCGCCCTACAATTATGCGATGCGTGTCCGGCTTTGCTAAATGCAAATGGGCAGGTGGTGGTACAGATAGACCCAAAAGAACAAGCCGAAATAAACTTATCTCGGCTTGTTTTGGTAGATGCACGCAAATATGGACAAACGCGCTTGTCGTTTTACCAGTTTCAAGCCCAGTCGCCCGCATAAATCAATTGCTCGATTGGTTTACGGGTGCGCGGTGCTTGCTCGCGAGTTTGGTTGCTTTCGCTGAGATGGCTCAAATCGCTGGTGGGGTAACCGACTGCCAGCATGACAACTGGCTCAAAGGAATCAGGGATTTCTAACGTAGTGCGCAATTGATTGGCAGAAAAGCCTGCCATCGGGTGAACGCGCAAGCCTAGCGCTTCGGCTTGCAGGCTGAGACTACCAACCGCCCAGCCGCAATCGAACCAAGCATGGCCCAAACGCCGCTTGCCGTTGTGAATTTGAGCGACCACCAGCATCAGAGCTGGTACATATTGCACCCAGGCTTGGTTGCCCTCGTCCAAACTGGCAAAGAGCGGTGCATAGTAGGCAGAATCTTTGGGGGCAAGGACAAAGCGCCAAGGTTGGGTGTTGCCCGCAGAAGCCGCCCAACGTCCGGCTTCGACAAGTGTATGCAAAATCTCCAAAGTAAGTGGCGTCTCTGCAAAGGCACGCGGACTCCAACGGTTGGCGATCAATGGGTGGATTTGTGAAGAATCGGCTGGTTTATTCATAAGTGGTTCGTGTAGCTAGTTGTTAGTGGCTAGTAAGCAATTGTAACTCATAATTCATAATTCATCATTCATCATTCACAACCCTTTTCCATTATGCTCACCATCCACATCCTAAACACCGGTTTCACAACCAGTCCGGAAGCACTTATGTTACGCGGGGGCAAATGGCAGAGACGGCGCATTCCCGTGCTGACCGCGCTCATCCATCATCCCACGCAAGGTTGGGGGTTGTTCGACACCGGCTACACCCAACACTTGATGGATGTCACCCGCAAAATGCCGTGGTTCTTGCAAAGAGTAGCAACCCCGCTGATTTTTCAGCCGGAATGGGCAATCAACGCCCAGTTGCCACGCTTCGGCTTAACGGCACAGGATATCCGCTGGATATTTTTATCACACTTTCACGGTGACCACCATTCCGGCTTACCGGACTTCACCCACGCGCAATTGATTGCAAATCAAACGGGTTGGCAAACGCTTAAAGAGTTGGATGGACTAGCGGCAGTACGCAAGGCATTTTTCCCAATGCTAGTCCCGCACACTATGATAGAAAATGCCCACTGGATAGAACAGTTTGCTGGGCAGGCGCTTCCTGCACTGGGAAAAACGCATGACCTTTGGGGGGATGGCTTGGGCTTGGCTATTCCATTGCCGGGTCACGCGATTGGGCAAATGGGCTTGTATTTGCCTGCTACCCAGCGCGGGGCTGTGCTGTTGGGTGCGGATGCGGCTTGGTTGAGCCGTGCCTACCGCGAGTTGCGCCCGCCTTCATCACTAACAAATTTCATCGCCGATGACCCTGCCGCGCTTCGCCGCACCTTGCAGGCTTTGCACGATTTTGCACGGGCATGCCCTGACGTTGCCATTGTCTTGTCACATTGTCCCGAAAGCAAAGATTGGGGAGAAAAACGGGAAGGGTTAAAAAGTTAAACAAGTGAAGAAATTAAGGGATTAAAAAAATAGTAGCCGCTCAGGCATATGTGACATTACCGACCGTCCGAGCTAAACAGGATGAACCGAAATAAGACACCCGTTTTGATAACCTGCCCAATCCACGTAGCGAATCAGGAGCGTGTCGGTAAAGCCACTCTGTCCGTAACGCAGTTTTTCGAATTTCGAGATTACGCCGAATTTGCATCGGTGCGACTATGCGCCTGGGCAGGCACAAATTAGCAGGCGTTGTAATCTTGCTCGTTCTCGTCCTCTGCAACCACCTGCCCCTGCAAATTGCCAACCAAGTTTGCCGGACTTAGCCACATTTCACACACCCAGCACTCACTAATTTGTCTGCCACTGGTATCGTGATAAATGGGTGCGGCAGTGCGGGTTTCCACTAAAATTGGAGCGCCACAATTTTTGCAAAACAGGGTAGAATTGGGTACATATTGACAAACCATTGGGTTACCTCGCTAAATTTCAGCTATTTTGGGCATATATGAAATTTGCACTTTTCCCTTTATATTCCACACGGATGGAAATTGTGCTTTTTCTCTGAAAAATAAAACCGCAATTTCGCTTTGCGTTGAGCATAAAGCTTCAGCAGAGTTCAGATATGCCGATGATAAATATACCATAAATAGAAGTTTGTCAATTTTCATTTCCAAAGGAGAAGTTACATGCGCAAGTTATTTTTTTCAGCTCTGACAACCCTGTGCCTGACCGCAACCGCTTGTGTGGGACCGTTTGCCCGCCCCACTGCAACGCCAGTGCCCAGCGCAACTGCGATTCCAACCAACACAGCAGTGCCCACCCCCACCGAAGCGCCCGAATCGCTCACCCAAGTTTCCGGCGAAATTGAGCTTTCCAATTCCTTTGTATTGGACGTTTATTTTTACCAGCGCTTTGTGTTACTTGAAGACCTGACTGGCTTCATCAAACGTGATTTTGAGTACGAGTTACCCCTTGAAAGCCAGATTATTGGACCAGTTAACGAAAACGAAGACGGTAGCTTCAGTTACCAACTGAGTTTGCCCGCCAAGCCACTCAGCCCATTGAATGATGTGGACAACGATGGCGGCGCAGACACCGGGCTGATGGTGTGGCAAGTGGCAATGTGGTCGAATATTTGGGAAGACCCCTTCTTACGTGCAGATGAGACTGGCGGTTGGAGTGCCTACTACTCATCTGCCAGCGTCGATTCCGAAAACAAAAATGAAATTGTCGGAGGTAAACTGCTCATCTGGTCGCCCGATGCCGAGCAACAATTCCCCAGTGGCTTTGGGCAAGATGGGTTGCTGTTCACTGCCGATGACCCAGTCAGCACAGTGCCCGCTGGCTACTCAATGGTAGAGCTTTCTGCCGAGCCATTTGTAGTGAGCCAGCCTGCCAGTGCTGATATGAAGCTGTATGAAGGCGAACTGACCGTCAACGATTTTAGTGAAATGTCTTGGATTGAAGCATTTGACGCCCTACATAAGAAAATTTCTGCCGAATACCCCTTCACCGAATTAAAAGGCTTAGACTGGGATGCTCTTTATGCAGAAATTTCGCCACGCATTGCTCAAGCTGAAAAAGACAAAGACGCCAAAGCCTATTACCTTGCCCTGCGCGATTATTCTTGGTCAATTCCCGATGGGCATGTAGGACTGGGTGGTGGCGATGACTTCGGCTTATTCCAAGAAGAAACCGATGGCGGCTACGGCTTTGCCATCACACCTTTCACCGATGGACGTGTCATTGCCCACATCGTTTTGCCGGAAGGACCCGCCACGGATGCCGGCATCTTGCAAGGCGCTGAAATTCTCACTTGGAATGGCGAACCCGTCAAAGATGCAGTGGCAAAAATTGTGCCGTGGTCTTCACCGTTTAGCAACCCAGAAGCCAAAGAACAACAACNNATACCGCTATTTACTGCGCAGTAAAGTCGGCACCACTGCCACAGTAACTTTCAAAAATCCGGGAGAAACCGCCGAAAAAACAGCGGAATTAACCTCCATCGAAGAACGCCAAAGCTTCGCCGCAACCAGCGCTTACGCCGGTTTTGATACGATCGGTCTGCCCGTACAATATGCCATCCTCGATTCTGGCTATGGCTATGTAAAAATCACCTCCCTGAGTGAAGATATCAGCTTGATTATTCGTCTATGGGATAGAGCCATTCAAGTATTTGTGGACAATGAAGTACCCGGCATTATTGTAGATATGCGCCAAAATGGTGGTGGTAGCCCGCTAGGCAGTTTCTTTGCCAGCTACTTCACAACCGAAACGATTGACTTATATAAAGGCTACTACTACAGCGAAAAAAGCGGTAAATTTGAGACTTTTGGTGCGGGCGACCAAATTGAGCCAAACGAGGACCTGACCTATAGCGGCCCGATTGCCGTCTTGGTCAGCACCGCTTGCGCCAGCGCTTGCGAAGACGTTTCCTATGCGCTCTCCCAACTACCACAGACCACAGTTGTTGGTTTTACTTCCACCAATGGCATTTTTGGCGAAGTAGCACGTGGGCAATACCTGTTACCCGAAGGTTATGACTTCCAAATTCCGACTGGCATGTCGTTGGATGCGGCTGGCAACGTCGTGATTGAAGGTCCGGGCGTTGTGCCAGACGTGCGAGTGCCGCGAGACGAAACCACCATGATTAACCCAACCGGTGATGTGGTGTTGGATGCCGCCGTCACCATGCTTAAGACCCCTGCCAATGTGGGTGTCAAACCAGAAGGCAATCCCACCCTGCTGTCCACGGCTGACAGTGAACAAGCAATCAATGATGGCGCTGAATTGTTAGAAACCTATGCCGATGAAAGCTACGAAAATGCTAGTGTTCCCGGAGAAACCTACGTTTTCAACGTAAATTTGACCAAGACACCAGTCTTGTGGGCTTATGGTTGGTGTGCGGCAGACAAGGCAACACTAAAAAGCAACTTCGAAAATATTGAACTCGCCTTCACCTTAAACGGCGAAGCAGTGGGAATTGACCAATTCGCTAAGCTGGATTTTGATTCAGACGGTCAATCCTGCCGCTACTATTTGCTCGGCATGACTGATTTTCCAGCGGGTGAACATCTACTCACCACGACCATCACATTTAAAAATCCAATCAATGATGGCTTTACCGACTATCCTGCCGGAACGATAGTGTATGAATACCACGTATTTGGTAAATAGCTTTTCTGCAAAGCGGACAAACGGCGAGAGAAACTTCTCGCCGTTTTGCTTTATTAATACTCAAAGCCCCTATTTCATGGCAAAATAGAATCATTATGAATACCCCTGCCATTCGTGAACAATTTCCCATTTTGCACCGCAATAGCCAAAGCGGTATGCCACTCATCTATCTGGATTCTGCCGCCACCAGCCAAAAACCCAACGTGGTGATAGACGCAATGCAAGCGTACTATCGCCACCATAACGCCAACATCCACCGCGGCATTCACACCCTTGCCGAAGAAGCTACCAGCCTATACGAATCTGCCCGCGAAACCAGCGCTCAATTTATTGGGGCAAGTTCGCCGGATGAGATTATTTTTACGCGCAACACCACAGAAGCGCTCAATCTGGTTGCTCAAGCCTGGGGGGGCAAACACCTAAATGCAGGTGATCTGGTCATCCTGACGGAAATGGCACATCACGCTAACCTGGTGCCGTGGCAAATGCTTGCCGAGCGCAAAAGCCTGCGATTGGAGTTCATCCCTTTTGACGAGCAAGGGACACTTGACTTAGCCGAATACGCCCGCTTGCTGGAACAATCGCCCAAAGTAGTGTCATTCACCCACATTTCTAATGTACTCGGCACACACAACCCCGCCGAACACATCATTGCTCAAGCCAAATCAGTTGGCGCAGTGACTGTGCTGGATGCCGCCCAATCGGTGGCTCAGCTACCCATCAACGTGCAGGCATTGGGCGTGGATTTTATGGCGTTTTCGGCGCACAAAATGTGCGGTCCAACCGGCATTGGCGTGCTATACGGCAAAGCAGAGCGTTTAGCAGAAACCCCACCCCTGCTTGGCGGCGGCGGCATGATTCGGCGGGTACGCTTGCGCTCTTTTGAGACTGCCGATGTGCCGGCACGCTTCGAAGCGGGCACACCTGCCATTGCGGAAGCCATCGGCATGGCGGCGGCAATGCGTTTTCTGGCACAAATTGGCATGGAAGAAATTCATCAGCACGAACAAGCACTCGTCCGCTATGCTTGGGAAAAACTATCCGAAGTGCCTAGCTTGCGCTTGCTGGGTCCCGCCGCCGACTCGCGGGGTGGGCTGGCAACCTTTATCATGGAAGAGATTCACGCCCATGACCTTGCCCAAGAGCTTGACCGCTTTGGCATTGCCGTCCGCGCCGGACACCACTGCACCATGCCCCTGCACAATAAGCTCGGCATTGCCGCATCGGTACGCGCCAGCTTTTACTTGTACAACACCTTTGAAGAAATTGACCACCTAGTCTTGGCTTTATTTAAGGCAAGGGAATGGCTAGGCTAGCCCGGCGCTCGTATTGCAGGTTTGGCATCGCCCCGCTATTACTTGTTATGCTGGCGGGGTGCGGCTTCGCCCCGCTTGCTGTGCGTACCTTGCCGTTTGCCCCATCCACTTCTACTCACCGAATCATGCCCCCTACCCACTGCCTACCCCCATCTACCACCCCACAAAGCTTGCTTTCATTGGGAGATTCCTACACCATTGGCGAAGGTGTAGCCGAAACAGAACGCTGGTCGGTCATCCTGCAAAAGTTGCTAACCGAACACGGCTGGCAAATCCAGCCACCTACCATTGTCGCCCGCACCGGCTGGACAACTGACGAACTGGCAAACGCCATCCAATCTGCCGAGTTAACTGAGCACTACGACTGGGTCACCTTGCTAATTGGCGTCAACAATCAATATCGCGGTTACCCTTTGGATAACTATCAACTAGAATTTAGTCAACTCTTGCAAAGTGCGCTTCAATTTACGGGTGGCAATGCCAAGCGGGTGGTGGTACTTTCCATCCCAGATTGGAGTGTCACACCTTTTGCCATGCAAGCAGGACGCACGGCTGATGGGGAACAAATCGCAAAATTTAATGAAATCAATCGCATGGTCAGTGAGCAGGCGGGGGTACTCTATATTGACATTACGCCAACTAGCCAACAAGGCGTATGGGCAGACCCCAGCACAGCGCTTGCCCCTGACCAACTGCACTACTCTGGAGCAATGCACCGCGAGTGGGCGCTTCTCGCGCTGGAGGGTATTTGCCAAAGCCTGCAGGCAGGAAAGCCATAAAACTTTGCTTTCTCTCATTTGGCGGAATTAAGTTTTTCGAGTAAAATAAAAGAATAAATATGAATTTCATCTTCTTTATTCACTCGCTATGCAACCCAAACGCCGTCAAATACTCGATTTTATCCAAGAACATGGTAGCGCAAGCGTGGATGAGCTTGCCGAGATGCTTCAGCTGACTTCGGTTACGGTTCGCCACCACTTAGAAGTCCTGCGCGAAGAAAATTTTGTCTCTGCCCCACACATCCGCATCCGCGCAACTCCCGGTCGCCCACAATACGAATACACTCTAACTGCACAGGCAATCGCGCTCTTTACCCGCAACTACGCCGAACTGGCGCAATTTATGCTTGCCGAAGTGCGCCAGCGCTTTTCACCGGAAGTTGTCACCGAGCTGATGACCGCTGTCGGGGAACGCCTAATCGCTTCTGCGCAAGCACAAGCCAACCGACCGTCTGCTCCTAATATTCAAGCGCGACTTCAACAAGCAGTTAGTCAATTGAACGAGAAGGGGTATCATGCCTATACGCAATCTTCGGAGAATGGCACGTTACTCTACACGCAAAATTGCCCCTATGGTGAGCTTGCCCCGCACAACCCCGAACTATGCTGTATGGATCAAGAGATGGTAGACAATTTGGTCGGCATCAACACGGAACGCGTATGTAGCAAATCGCAAGGTGATGCCAGTTGTGTCTATCTGATCCCTATTGCCAGCATAAGCGAAAATGTGGGGTACTGAAATCTTCCCAAAGCCTTGAACCACACCTTGCAAACCAAATAACTTGACGCTAGTCCGCTTATTTGCTAAAATAATCTTACTGAGAAAAGCTTATTGCCTTTCGTTATTTTTGGAGAAAACACCCAATGACAACCCCTGAATTGATTGAAACCCCAACAACTGAGACAGTT
>DKKK01000201.1 GCA_002455215.1 Anaerolineales bacterium UBA6668
CGAAAAACTGAACCGCACCCGCTGTGAATTTGGACTGCCTGCCCTACTCGTCCAATGAGATTATCTCCGCTTTTTTTAGGGGCAATTGCGCCTTTTGCGGAAATTTGCTATATTCGACAAAGTTTACTCATTTGGCACGTGCCAAACAGAATCCAATTTTGACGAGCAATCTATTTTATGAACTTTTTGCCCACACTTTTGCAAGCGTGCAGTTTTGGCTTGGCGGCAGGTAGCTCGCCGGGTCCGTTACAAACTTTCTTATTGAGCGAATCTTTGCGGGGTGGCTGGCGGCGCGGGGCAATGGTGGCGCTGGCTCCACTGGTGAGCGATACGCCCATCATCATCTTGTGTATCGTCTTGTTGAACCACTTATCCATAACTGCATTGCGGGTGGTACAAGGGCTGGGTGGGTTTTATGTGTTGTGGCTGGCATGGCAAGCGCTCAGGCGTTGGCAAAGCGGCACGGCACAGGGTGAAGCGAAGCAGGCGGGTTTTTCGAGCCTATGGCAGGCGGCATGGATTAACCTACTAAATCCGAATCCCTACCTATTTTGGCTTGGACAAGCTCCCACTTTTGTATTGGCTTGGCAAACTTCCCCACTCTATGCAGGGGTGTACTTGCTCGGCTTTTATGGAGTGTTTTTGGGGATGCTGGTTGGCTTGGCTGTGTTGTCGGCGCAAGGTCAGCGGTTGGGGGATGGCTTTGTGCGGGGTATGTTGCTAGTCAGTGGGCTGGTTTTGCTTGGGCTGGGTTGTCGCTTATTGTTTCTCGCGTTTTGGGGTGGGGGATAAAGGCACGCCGAGCGGCTTTCTCTCCGCAACGCCGGCTTTGCGCGGATATTCGCGGGGTGTCGAGCGGGTTTTGGGGATATCTACCAGATAGCGCGTTTCTGAGATGCCGGGCACTTGCACGGGGCGACACGTTCCGCCACTTGCTCCCAGCAATTTCAGTGCAGGCTGGCTATCTGCCAATTCCTGCATGGCAGTCTCGCCCTTCATTGCCAGTATCCGCCCACCCATTTTTGCCAACGGCAGGAGATATTCTAGCAAGATGGGCAAACGGGCGACTGCGCGGGCGGTTACCCAATCGTAGGCTTGGCGGTGGGTGCGGTCTTGCCCCAAATCTTCGGCGCGGGCGTGTACCACTCGTACCTGCGTCAGCCCCAATTCGTCACACATCGCCTGCAGAAAGCGGCATTTCTTTCCAACCGCATCGTTTAGCGTGACCTGCCAATGTGGGCAGATAATTGCCAATGCCAAGCCGGGCAATCCGGCGCCGCTTCCCACATCTATGACGTGCAAAGGCGCTTGCCAATTGGGCTGTGCTTGCAAGGCGCTAAAAGCATCCAGAAAATGTTTGCTATAAATGCCGGGCAGGTCGCGGATGGCAGTCAGGTTGGTGTGGGCATTCCACTCCAGTAAACGCTCTGCATAAAGCGCAAAGGCTTGCACTTGTACGGTGCTTAATGGGAAACCGAGCACGGCTTCGGCAAGGGTGGGAAACTGGGCAAGGGGGTCAATGGCGAGATGTGTCACTTTTTGCCGTTAAATTTTTGCATGGTGGCATCTACGCCGTTTTGTACAAAATATTCGATTGCATCCGTCACTTCGCGCAAAACCACATCCATGATTTCCTGCTGTTCTTTGGAAAATGGGTGGAGCACATAATCGGCGGGGTCGCGCCCGCTGGATGGGCGGTCTATGCCCACCCGTAGCCGCGGAATCTCTTGTGTGCCGAGTTGCTCGCAGATGTGGCGCAGTCCTTTTTGCCCGCCGGAACTACCACTCGCTCGCACGCGCAAACTGCCAACGGGTAGGTCCAAATCATCTCCCACCACCAGCACTTGCGAGAGCGGTACATTGTAGAAGGAAACAAGCGGGCGCACGGCATTGCCACTTAAGTTCATGTAGGTTTGCGGCTTAACCATGATGACTTTTTCTAATCCCAGGCGGAACTCCGCCAAGAGCGCGGGTCCCTGCTTGCGTAGAAAAAGCACTTTGTTGCGTTCTGCCAGCACATCCAGCGCCATCCAACCGACATTGTGGCGGGTATTGCGGTACTCCCGTCCGGGATTTCCCAGACCGACAATCAAAAAAGGTGACATGGGTTAAATCGTTGGGCGGATTTGCCTGCCCCACACGCGGCGCGAGAAAAACGCCACCATGAGCAGTAACAAACCTGCTTGCATCAGCATCCAGCCCCAACCAATGGCAGGCATTTTGCCGTACAGTTGGGCGGTGGGCGGTAAGACTTGCATCATCAGCCAGCCATTCCAGCCTAAAGTGAACAACGTAAGTGCTAGCAAAAGCCAACTGACAAAGCGCTGGGGTAGGCTGGTGATGTAGGGCATGGCAAGCACGCCAATCAAGGTGCAAAGGGCTAGGATGATATTTTGTGGGGCGGTGGGGTCGGCTTGCCAGTCTATCAGGTGCGGATAGCCCGGCAAAAGCGCTAGACAGCCCGCTAACGCCACCAAGAGCGCCAGTCTTCTGCCCCACAATGCCCCAGCCTTGCCACGCCACAATAAATGGATGCCCACTTCCAATGCCCAAGCGGCAGTGAGTAATATGGCAATGCTGAATGGCAAACGAAAGTGAATCTTTTGGAATGGCAGTTGGCTGAGTTGCACACCCGGCAGTAAACGCACCCACTCTGCCAGCATATAGCCACTCATGGTGAGTGCGGCAGATGGGTGTTGAATCCACGGGCGGAAGTAGCCTACCCAGAGTAGCCACAACCCAGCCGGAAACAGGTAGCGTTCAATGCTCAGCGGTTCAGCCGCGTGGGTAGGAGTGTTTTTGCGCTTTTTGCCGCTCATGGGCAGAAAATGTTAGGGTGGTTACTTTTTGCTAGGTGGACTAAAGCGGATATTGAGAATGTCGCCATCTTGCACAATGTAGTCCTTGCCTTGCAGACTCCACTTGCCAGCCGAGCGCACGCCCGCTTCATCTTTGTATGTGACCAAATCGTGATAGTTCATCACTTCAGCGCGGATAAAGCCCGCTTGTAAATCGGTGTGGATGCGCCCTGCCGCTTCGGGAGCGGTAGCGCCGCGCCGCACAGTCCATGCTCGCACTTCATCGGGTCCGACGGTGAAGAAGGATTGTAGCCCAAGCACGCGGTAAGAGATTTGAATCATGCGGCTTAAACTAGGTTCGCTCAAGCCATACTCAGCAAGGAATAAGGCTTGGTCTTCGCCACTAATTTGCGCGATTTCCATTTCAATCTTGCCTTGCAGTGCAACCACGCTTTCGGGGGCGTGATTACTCCACTTGCCCTGCAAAATCTCTTCGGGGGTGGCGGGGGTGTCGCCAGTGTTGAGTACAATGAGCAGGGGCTTGAGTGAGAGCAAGCCGAAGCCGCCAATGCCACGTTTCTCTTCGTCGCTCAGGTCTAACGTGCGTAGTGGGAAACCATCATTTAGGTGGGTCTGCATCCGTTCAAATAGGACAATCTCGCGGGAAATTTCGCCTTTGTCGCGTCCGCCACCTTTTTTAAGTTCGATTTGTAATTTTTCTAGGCGTTTTTCAATCGCGGCTAAGTCATTGAGCAGAAATTCGTCATCAATGGTGGCGATGTCGCGGGAGGGGTTGACCGATTGCAAAGGGTGGGGCACTTGGCTATTGGCAAAGGCACGCACCACATGCACCAAGCCTTCCATCTGTGCCAGCGCATTTAGCAAAGCGCCGGAGATGGCGGTTTTGTCCCCCTGCATCCCGGCGATATCGGCAAAATTGATTTGGGCATGGGTGATTTTTTTGGGGTTGTAGTGCCCAACCAGCCAGTCTACCCGTGCATCGGGGACGTTGACCGTTGCTTGGTTGATTTCAAAGCGTCCACCGCTGGTCATTTGTCCGACTGGGGTATCGCCGCCGGTGAGTGCGTTGAAGATGGTGGTTTTGCCTGCTTGCGGCAAGCCGATGATTCCGAGTTTCATAATCTAAGAAGTGAGTGGGTGTGTGGGTACGCGAACTATATTCGAGTTATTTTTTGACTTTGTAGCTTTCGCCCATTGCATGAACATTGAGATAATTCAGCCAGCCGCGTACCGTCAACTCGCCGTATTGGTTATGGGGTACTTTGCTGAATTTTTTCTTGGATTGTTCCAGTTCATGGGCGATTTCTAAGGTTTTGTGGCGGGTTTCGGCAAATAGCTGTGCCAATTCGGCAACTGGGACTTCACGGGCAGGGCGGTAGCTGTCATATTCATCGAGTAGCAAACTCTCCCCTAGCAGGACAGCCAAGCGTCTTTGTCCCCAGCGTTCAATGCCAATGATATGCGATAAGACACGGCGATTGTAGTCATTTTCAGGCAGTTGGGCAAAGCGCGAATGCAGTTGTTCGCCGTTTTTTTGCAAACGCTCCATTAATTCGCCCACCGTTTTGCGGCTAATGGGGCGTTCAAAGATGAGTTGGGCGGCGAAGCGGTAGAGAAAATTTGTCATGGTATTTGAAGTTAGCCACTTAGCCGAGCTTGCAATGCGGCTTTAACCTTGTCCACATCAGGCGGGAGTACCACCAGTGGGTTGGCGTACGCGCTTTCCACTTCGGGGAGTGTACCTTCGTGGTAGCCAGTCTTAAAGCTGGTGAATTTTAGACCGTGAGCGGTGCTGATGACCACCACACGTTCATGGGAGCGGATTTCGCCGCGTTGCACCAATTTAAAGAGCGCCGCCAAAGCCACGCCGGTGTGTGGGCAATTATACAAACCGGTACGGTCTGCCAGCGCGGCGGCATTGGCGAGTTCGTGTTCATTGGCTTGCTCCACTAGCCCGTTGGTTTCACGCAAGGCTTCTACCGCTTTGGGGTAGCTGACTGGGTCGCCAATCTGAATGGCGCTGGCTTGGGTGCTTTGCGCGGAAATGCTCACTTTGCGGGCAAAATTAAGTTGTGCGCTTTGGTAGAGCGGGTTGGCTTTGCTGGCTTGAGCGGCAACGAGACGCGGCAGGCGGTCAATGATGCCCAGGTTTTTCAGCAGTTTTAGCCCTTTGTAGAGTGCGCTAATGTTGCCCAGATTGCCCACGGGGATGATGATCCAATCCGGTACTTGCCAATCAAACTGGCGCACAATTTCAATGCCGACCGTTTTCTGCCCTTCAATGCGCAAACTGTTCATTGAGTTGGCAAGGTAGATGCTGTTGTCGCGGGTGACTTCTTTGACAATTTGCATACAACCATCAAAATCGGTTTCCAATGCGAGTACGTGTGCGCCGTTGGCTATCGGTTGAATCAGTTGGGCGCGGCTGACTTTATTGTAGGGCAAAAAGACAATGGCGGGAATACCGGCAGTGGCGGCGTAGGCGGCTAGGGCGGCGCTGGTGTCACCTGTGCTGGCACAGGCAACCGCTTGCACCGGGCTACCGTTTGCCATCATGTGTTTGACGGCGCTGACCAGTACGGTCATGCCCAAGTCCTTGAAACTTCCGGTATGGCTGTTGCCACACAGTTTTACCCACAGGTCTGGCACGCCAATTTGCTTGCCCAGGCGTTCCGCCCAGAACAAGTTGCTATTGCCTTCAAAGGTGCTGACCACATTTTCGTCCGCCACGTCCGGCAATACCATTTCTTTCATAGACCACACCCCACTGCCATAGGGGTAGTGGTTGCGCCCGGCGCGTTTATCCAGCAAAGCTTTCCATTCTTCGGCGCTTTTTTGTTTGAGCGCTTCTTCATCGTGGGCAACTTCCAATAAGCCACCACAATGTGGGCATTGATAAATTACATCAAAAACAGACCAGGTTTGAGTGGTACAGCCATTAAAACAGCGGAACCAAGCATGGTAATTGGTGTTTTGCACAGTCATAAGGGAATAAAAGGTTATTTGTAAAGATTTTTGGGTGGTGTTACCTTCGACCTGGGTTATCTTCGGGTACATATGCCGAAGATTGATTTGCGCTTTTTGGCTTAAGGGAAAAAGCGCAGTTTCCATCTGTGTCGAATATAGAACCTGTGGACATTTTTCTGCCCTAGCGAAAGTAACCAGCACATTTTTTGTGCGGCAAGTATAGCATATATTCGGCACGCTTCAGATGACCGAATGCCGAATGATGCCTTTTTGCTTACGGAAAGATACGTGCGCGTAAGCTCTGCCACTGGCTGGCTGGTAAATGTGCGCCAATCACTTGCACCACTTCGCTGGCGCACTGTACCGCAAAGGCTAGGCTTTGCTCAAATGAAAGTTCATGGATTAACCCCCACAGAATCACTCCCAATAGCGCGTCCCCGGCTCCGGTTGTGTCTACCACTTCCACAGTAGGGATGGGTAATTGCCAGTGTTGGAAGCCAGCAAAGGCGGTGAGTGGCTGTTTGCCCTGAGTGAGAACCACCCGCTCAGCAAGGCTGTGCCAAGTGGTGGGGTCGTGCGGCGACAGGTGCGGCAAATCCAGCACGGTTGCCAAGTTGGGGACACAATGCGCCCCCAACACCAATAAATCCACCTTATGTGCCAGCGCTTGCCGTACCCATTTGGCATTGCGTTGAAGCGCATCTACATCGCCTACGTCAAAGGCAAGTTTTGCCCCGGCTTGCTGGGCGGTGCGCCAAATTCGCAGGAAGCAGTCGGCAAAGGCGGGACTGGTGAACTCGTAACTGCTGGTGGTGAGCCAATCATCGGGTCGCCAATCCAGTTTTGGGGGGATCAGTGCTTGGTCGGTTTGCGGCCACAACAGCCAGAATTGCCGCTCGTGGTTGGGATTCTCA
This sequence comes from Anaerolineales bacterium UBA6668, assembly GCA_002455215.1. Classification (GTDB taxonomy): domain Bacteria; phylum Chloroflexota; class Anaerolineae; order Anaerolineales; family UBA6668; genus UBA6668. Next base: position 6,701 of record DKKK01000201.1, read on the forward strand.
AAGGCAATGCAAGCCGGTTGGGCGATGCAAGGCAGGGCACTACCTACGATACCGGCTTGTGCTAGGCGGGTACGCACTTTCTCGCCCCAACCGTCGGGCGCAATCGGTCCTATCAAGCTTACATTGCCACCCAAACCCGCAAAAGCCAGCGCAGTGTTGCTAGGAGACGCGCCTAAATCTTCGAGCGCAATTTTGGGCGCAATTTTTCCCAACAGGTAAGGCAAATCTTCGACCCGCCCCATGATATTGCGCTCATTGCCAACAGGCAAATACTTTGCCAGTGCGTCTTGCACAAATACATCCCACAGCATATTTGAAAGGACAACTAGATTTGACATGACTTATCTTCGGCGCGGTTGCCTTTGGCACAGCTATCCTCTACACGGGTGATATTCGGCACACCTGCCGAATATCGAGTTGTACTTTTTTGCTTAAGGGAAAAAGCATAATTTCCGTCCGTGTCAAAGAGCAGTTGTAACCAAAGTTGATGATGAGATTGCTGAAAAACCTTCACAATTTTTACACAAGTTTTGGATAAGATTAAACCGTTGCGCATAAAGAGCGCAGTCAATTCAACCAAAAGGTAAGGTAACTATTTTATGGAAAAGAAAAAACGTTTTAGTCTTACAAGTGTCAATTTTTGGGTAGATTTATTGATATTTGTATGGGTGTTATTCACTTTTGACCTCAATGGCACAGGTATTGCTTGGCATGAATGGCTGAGTATTGCCTTTTTTGCCGCTTTTGTCACGCACTTATTATTGCATTGGGATTGGATTTTACAAGTAACACGCCGTTTCTTTGCAAAATTACCCTTGGAATCTCGGATTAATTATATTCTAAACATTCTATTGTTTGTGGATATGGTGGTTATTATTTTCACCGGGCTGGTCATTTCGCACGTGGCACTGCCAGCAATGGGGATTTCCACCTCGCATAACTTCGCATGGCGCAGTTGGCACGATGTCAGTGCAAATTTATTCATGTTTATTATGGCGCTACACCTGGCACTACATCGCAAGTGGATCGTTAGCACCGCAGTGGGCTTGTGGCGGCGCACCTTCAAGCGTAGTCGTCCGGTTGTGCCTTCTCAGTCAGCGTCATAAAATGTTATAGTCAATCTTTGTCACGTTTTTGAAAAGCTTAAAAAGCGCCTTTTCCCCGGATAAGGAAGCGTGTCAAGGATGGAGAGAATCATCATGTTAGCAATTATTCGCAGAACAATCTATATCGTACTGGCTAGCGCTTTATTAAGTGTGTTTTTGTGGCTTTATTTAGGCAATCAATCGGATACTGGCTTTGGCAATAGTCAATTGCAACCCGGGATGGAAATGCCAGCAGGTGGTGAAAGGCGGGGCGGTGGTGAAGGGCGGGGCGGTAGGCACGAAGAAGGTGGCAGTTATGGCAAAATTGTTTTGCCAGTAGTGATTACGCTTGCAACCTTCGGCGTGTTTTATGCTGGCGATTTTGTGGTACACAGCCTACGCAAGCGCAAACCCGCCANNGCCGCAATCACAGTTGCATTTGACACGAGTCGAATATAGGAGTTTTTGCTCAAGGCAAAAATGCAATTTCCAGTTGTGCCGAATACAATTTCATAATATCAATCGCATATCGTGCGTATGCTGACGTGGAAAGAAGTTAAATTCTGCAAATGTCGGCACGCCTTGTTGATAAGGGTAGTGAACTTGTATCAGGGATTGCAGGCGTTGTAGCCGCTGGATGGCTTTGTAGAGAAAACTGGGCAATAATCGTTCTTGAAACAGTGGGTTGATTACCAACTCGATAGGTTGAATACTGGCAAAGGGCAGGCGCATCCATCCGGCAATCTCTTGTGTTTGCTGGTTAACCCAATCTTCATTGCTTAATAGCAATCCTGACAACACGCGTTGAACAAACCAACTGATGCGGTGTGTTTGGCTTTTGGGGCGTGTCTCTTGCCAATCGAGTCCATTTGGGCGATAGGTCATCAAAAATTTGTGGATGGCAGGTAGTTCTTGCCAATTGGCATGGTGTAACGCGGTGTTTGGGACGGGTGGAGATGGCTTGCCGTAGAAGTTGCGTTCCCAAAGCGTGTAGGTCGCCACAATCTCAAAACCCGCCCGTTTGTACAAGTCAATTGCCGACTGATTGGCAACATCTACCTGAAGTGAAACCGCTTTGGCATCTGTTTGATAGACTTTCTCCAGTGCAGTGTGTACCAGTTGGCTAGCGATTCCGCGCCGCCGGTATTCGGGCAATACGGCAACATTTGCGATGAGCCAGTGCTTGCCTTCTTTGGCGCTGGGTTGCAGGCTAAGATGCCCAACTATATGCCCATCTTGCTCAAAAATAAAACCACTTTCAGAAAATTGCACCGCTCCCAACTGTGCAATGAACCACAACAATAGTTTATGTTGGGCAAACCAACGTAGTTCAGACATATTGCGGAAATCTAGCGCGGTGAACGTATTCTGAAAGGCAATCTCCATTAAGTCTGCCACTTGAGCTAAGTCACTCTGAATACGGAGAGCGCGAACACCGGAACGAATGGGCAAGGAGTGTGGTTGTTGCATACAGGCAAAAGGCACAGCGGCTATGCGGTAGCAAATGGCAAAAACTCTGCCAATTCGTGAGCTATCTCAATCGCAGAATTCGGACGTGAAATGCGCTGGGCGTTTTTGAGCAAATTCTCGCGTTCCGTGCTGGACATGTTGCTGACCAAAGTGACAGCTTTCAACACTTCATTGGGCGTAGGCGCCCAAAATCCAGCCTGGTTATCCACTACATAGCGCACGTTACCGTATTCTTGACCGGGGATAGCGCTGGAGAGAATCAAAGGGCGACCTGCACCAAGCGCTTCCATCACACTAGATGGACCGGCTTTGGTCACCACAATATCTGCGGCAGTCATTAGGTCGGGCATATTGGTGACAAATCCGTAGGAATGCACTGGCAAACGCCAATTTTGCGCTTTTAATTTTTGGTGCAGTTCCTTGTTGCGCCCACATACCACTGCCAATTGAATCGGTAAACCGCTTTCCGCCAAACTGTGAGTGATTTTTTCCAGCGGACCCATCCCATCACCCCCCCCGACAATAAGGGCCGTCAAAGGCTCTGCTTGCCAGCCCAACTGTTGACGCAATTCTGATTGCGCCGTAGCGACTCGTCCAAAACGCAAAGAAATAGGCAAGCCGGTTACCTTGACTTGTTTCGGCGACACCCCACAGCGGATGGCATGGTTGCGAGCGGCTTCGGTGGGAGTCAGGATACGATCTACTTCCGGGCGATACCAAAAAGCATGGGTGCTGACCAAGTCGGTGACTACAGTAACATACGGTGGGCGTCTGCCGCCTAAGGCACGCAAACTTCCATCTTGTAACAAGGGGTGTACGCATATAATCAAGTCCGCCGAGCGTAATTCTTCTGCTAGGCGGAACATGCCCTTACGCATGATGGGCCAACTCATGCGGCTCATCGCTCGCGCACGCTTGGGACCATTGGTCATGTGGTAAGTTGGTCCCCAAGTGGTATCCTTGCCATGTTTTATGACAGTTGGATACCAATCGGGAAATTTGCGAAATGGGTAGGGTGTGTAATCTTTAAAAACATCTATCAGCCGAGTATGCACTCGGTCTCCGTACACTTGTTGCAACCCTTCGCAAATGGCTTCGGCAGATGCGCGGTGTCCACCACCAGTATCAGACATTAGAATTACGATTTGAGCAGGAGATGACATTCTTCAAATTCCTTAAGGGGTTGACGTGGGGGATGATAGAATTTTTTTTAGGCGTTTTTCGAACTCTCGGCGCGGTAATAAAACACGTTTTTGGCAAGTGTTGCACTCAATGCCAATATCTGCTCCGAGACGTACCACCGTCCACTCGTAGCCACCGCAGGGATGTGGCTTGCGCAGGCGTACCACTGCGCCAGTTTCAATTGCAATTGGCTTGTTCATCCGGTTGATGTGGGTTGAGCGGCAAATACTTGGGTAGAACTGCGGATATTATGCACTGCGCCTTCTGCACCGCGTGGATCCCAAGAGACACGTTGATTTGCAACGGGGGAAAGCAATGTGCCATGAGCCGTCAAAGTGCGGACAGCCATCCCATGCCGGTACAAAATGGTGGTGCGGGTACGCACGCCGGGACTTAAGATGCGGATGTAGTCCGGCTCGTTGTAGCGTTGCCAAGCTTCGTCTACTTGGCGTGGCGCGTAAATAAGAATGCCATACCCTCCACTAACCCCGATATGTTCGGGCGCTTGCGGACCCAGTCGGTCGAATACCAAAACGCCATCGATGATTTTTCCGCTAAAAGAACGTACATGGAGCGGTCTGCCGGCAAAGGTCACATTGGTTTGGAGATAGGTCTCACCATCAAAATGGATGTAAACGAGATTATCAAAAGGCGCCGCACCCGGCGTGCCACTAAAGTCATCGTATGGCAGGGGGTTTCCCATCAAGTCGAAAAGCTCAATATGGTCATGCCAGATGCCATTCATCATCATTAAGGTGTGTGCAACAGTACCGGGAATCATTGTAGTCAGGGGTGCTTTGGGGGGATGTTGACCAAGCCAATGGAAAAAGGTTTCGATGGATACCGAATATAAACTATACAACCAAATTTTTGTTATTGAACCGTTTATATTCGCCACGTCTGCCGAATATCGAGTTGCGTTTTTTCATTAACCAAAAAAAGTGCAATTTCTGTCCGTTTCAAATATCTAATACGGTGGAGTATTGGCGTTTTCCTCTGATGCAGATTTACCTGTGCGCTCTGTTAGTGGGCGTGGCACGCAGAGCGGAACGACAAAACACGCAGAAAACATTGAAATAAATGAACGAATCCCTGCCAAGTCGGAAATTCCCCCCGCTTCGCCAGATTGATTGGTTTTTTAAAACAAGGCTGAGCAGTTACAGTTATTTTACCATTTTAAGAGCGATAACAAGCAAATTTCCCCATGACTCGGCATACATGAAGATTACCCGGAGCATATCAAATATCATAACTTGTCTGAATTCTTGTATGGGCATCCACCTAAAGCGACTGTGATTGCGAGTCGTACCAACGGCAAAATCCTATACACTGCAAAATGGGTTTGTCGCAATCACTGTTGTATGCGACTCGCGTCCGAATGTCGGCGTTTTTCCTTGATGAAAAAGCGCAATTTCCATCCGTGTCGAATATAGCAAAGAGAAAATTTAAGAAGCATTGACCCAGTGCCTTATACCATTGTGTTATAATAAGGTTGTCATTTACTTGGATTATGGTTAATTTGGATTGAACTGGTGATTTGATGACCGACACACCCCCAATTTTTGCTCCTTATATTATTAGCAGTCTATTGATTGCTACGCTATTTATTGTTAATTTTTTGATTGAACTGCGGTTTTCGGTTGAATCCGTTAGCAGAAACGTATGGTTTGCTGGGATGCTTATTATCAGTGAGTTATTTGTTTCCGCTATCTATTTAATATTTGTAATTCATAGTGAATCATACATCCTGAATGTTGCAATACTGACTTTGGTATTCATTCCATTTATCTTTTCTGGTGCATATTTTGGTGCTGGTTTGGCAAGTGTTTTAGGGCTACCGATAGGGATGATTGCTTTTGTTTGCGACCCGCAAGGAGCGTTGTTTCCCCATGCGATTTGGGTGCTAATCGGTTGGGCGTTGGGAATCACTTTCCAATATTTACAGGTTTATGGCAAAACTTATAAAATTATTAGCGCTTTTATCTTTACTGCTGGGGTAAGTGGTTTATTCTTGTGGCTATTACCTCCCAAAGAGATTTTTGTCTCATATTTTGAATACCTGTTCTCTTTTGGCGATGTGCAACTCAAAAAGTTTTGTTTATTTGTGCCGGCGTTGGCATTGGCTATGTTTATTTTTTTGCTGTATGTTACGCTTCGCAAGGATAACCGATGGGGCTTGCAAGGTACTTTTTTGCTTGATGTACTAAAAGAGTCCAATCTTCATAAACAATTTTTGCCCATCATCGTTGCTCTTGTTTTGATTGCTTCGTTTGCTTGGATTTTTATTCCAAGCATTTTGACCTTTAATCGCTTTATTGAAAGTCAATTTCGGGAAACCACACAAGATTATATTAAACAAATTGAAAAGGAATATACGGATTATCAAAGCCATATCTCAACCGAACTGGGTGCATTCCAAGATACACCACCAAGCGAAGCACAACTTAAATCATTGTCCACAAAGCTGTCCTTAGAAAAAATCAATTGGTATGCGAACCCAATGGATGAAGTACCGTCTTTGTGTTTTGAGCAAGGAAACCCAACCAACAATCTCACTGACTGCGCGTCTGCCGATGATTGGGCATTACGCATGGCAACACGCTACCCGCAATATTTTGATAAAGATGCGGTTTTGCATTTGTATCAACCGAATAGTGATAAAATTTACTTAATTGTGCAACCGGCACAGGTTAGATTTCTACTGGTAATCAGTAAAACCGCGTTTATAAAAGAAATCCCATCTTTTTCGCGCTTTATCCAAATTGCACCAGGTTATCATATCCAATTATTTGATAAATCCGGGAAAAATGATGGTGAACAATATAATGATTTTAGTTCCAACATTTTTCTTGGCGAGAGTGCTACACATACCCAATTCTTGCAAGTGCCCTATTCCATGAGTTTTGCTTCGCAAGAAGAAGGCAAAAATTCGGGTACTGATATCAAAAATTGGCAGTTTATATTCAATATCCCTAGGGCAGAAATTGCTGAACAATTACAAGGGGTTGGCTATTTGTTTGGTGCTATTTTATTTTTATCGTTGGTGTTACTAAGCCTATTTATTTGGAGTTTGCTTGAAAAACCGAGTACGGAGCTAGAAAATATCACCTCGGCGACTCTCGCTTGGGAAGCCGGTAACTTTGAGAAAAAACTGGAGCGAAAATTTAACGCGCATTCTGTGATGCGTCTAGGCAACCATCTCGAAAACTTGCGTGAAAAGCTTTCAAGACGTCAAAAAAATACAGAAAGTTTGTTGGAAATTGCGAGTGTTTTGGCGGTTGCGGATAAAGATATTTCTCATGCGATTGAAAAAACCCTTCTTCAACTGCAAAAATTGCTCGGCGCAAACGTGGTGCGTCTCAAATTAGACCCACTTTGGCTGGCAAAAACAAACCTGCCGGGTAGCTTCTCCTGCGGGCAATTTCCCCAAAATTTGCACGCCTTCGAAACATTGCTGTATGACCAACAGTATATTTCCAAGCGACTTTATAACAGCAATTCAGACAAAATCAAAAGTAAAGCGCCGCAAGTCATTTTACAGCCCTTTGCACCCATTGCGGTTTTGGCAAATGTAGTGGACTTGGAAGGTGGAAGTGTGCTAGGCTTGCTCTGGGCAGGTAGGCAAGGAACAGAACCCTTTGCTCGTGACTACGAAGAAACGCTCCGCACCGTATGCAACCACTTGGCTGTGGCTTTGGCAAAGTATCAAGCAGATTATCAACAAAGTGAAACCCTGCACCTGCTCAATGCTATTTTAGCCGTGGAAAATAATCCGATTGTCGTGACCAATGACAAGCATCAACTGGTGATGGCAAATTCACGCGCTCATGAAGTATTGGAACTGCCCCCGACCTTATCGCCGGACAAACCAACGCCAATACAAAAATTATATATCTCCAAAATTTTGAAAGATTTGCTGATTTCTGAAAAAGTTGGTGAAAATTTTGAAGACGCGATACTAGACGACCAAAACAGCTATCAAATCTCTCGTTCCAGAGTAGCGAGTTTTGGCGGATATGTTACGATTTTTAGTAATATTGCGCAATTCCGTGCCGAACAAGAGCGCCAGAGTATGTTTGTCAAGATGATGCTGGAAAACTTACGGCGACCTTTGGTGAGAATTGAAGGGTTTGCGCTACTGGTGGAAATGGCTGGCGAACTAAGCTCCGTGCAACAAGAGAAACTGGCAGAAATCAATACCGAAGTTTCATCTATCTACGAAGATTTGGACAAATTGGTCGATTCGCTCAGCAAAACCAAGACGGAGAATCTCAATAAAAAGGAATGCTATTTGAATGATATTGTTAGAGATGAAATTGAAAATGTAAAAAGGCGCTCGGCACAAAGGCAAATTCAAGTTGTATTTCGCTCGGAAACCTTCATCCCGCAAATTTATGCAGATAGAGAATTACTGCGAATTGCAACCCGCAACCTGCTAAACAACGCGCTCACCTACACCCCCCAACATGGTCAAGTTTTTGTGAAATGCTATACTGAACCCGGCAAGGTGGCAATCAGTGTACAAGACACGGGCTGTGGTATTGCTGAATCCGATTTGGAACTCATCTTTGAGCCAAACTTCCGCGTACAAAGCGAACAAAACAAGCGCGTACCCGGACTTGGTTTGGGGTTGACCACCGCTCGGCAAATCGCCCGCCAGCATTTGGGCGATATTCGCGTGCTGAGCCAGTTGGGCAAGGGTTCTACCTTCATTTTGGAGCTACCCAGCATAGGGTAAACCGCCTGCAGGGTTGAAATAAAACGACCTAGCAAAGGATATCCCCTACTAGGTCGTTTGCTTATATTGGGCATGGGTCAGAGTTGCGCCAGCTACAATGGCTAAAAGAACATTTCCTGCAATTTGAGCGCCAAGCCCATATCGCCCTGCACCTTGATTTTGCCCATCATAAACAGCGACATCGGTTTGGCATCGCCATTCACCATATCTACCCAATCTTTGGCAGACATGCTCATGGTCATGGTGGCGTGGTCTGAAGTTCCTTGTCGAACGTTCAACTGGCGGTCTTGTACGGTTAACACCCAATCACCGCCGTTATTCCCATTCAAGTGAACTTGAATCACAGCATTGCGGTCAGCTTTCTCGGGTTTGAAGCCTTTCTCAATCGCAGAAAAAACTTCTGCCGGGGTTGTAAATTTCATGTTTTTATCTCCAAAAGCGAATAGTTATGCCTTGCGTCACAATTAGTATAAACTGACCGTCAGTCATTGTCAAATTTTCTCCCCAAGCGCTCATAATTGTTGTATAATCGTTTACCAATCGCTAGTGGATTCTCTAATAAAAACAGCTATTGACAGAAAATACTGATTTTGAAAAGAGTAATTCGCTGACGTGACAATCGCAAATTGAAACAAAGAAGGGAAATAGTAAATCTACCCGACAGAGAGCCAACGGCTGGTGCGAGTTGGCAGTGCAGTGAAGGGTCTGCTTAGATTGAACTCATCCCGGAGTTCTGGCAGTGACAGGTCCCCCTTAGCTGACAGCGGAAAAGCCCGTTATCGCACGAGAGCGTCTGTTGGCATTTGTCACAGAAAGCAGGGTGGTACCACGAATTTTTGCCCCTTCGTCCCTGAGATGAAGCGGGCATTTTTTAATATCTTTTATTGTCCTATGCCAAAATACATCCCATCCGAAATCGAAGCCAAATGGCAAAAACAATGGCAAGCCGATAACATCTATCGTGCTGTCATTGACCCTAGCCAGCCAAAGTTTTACGCCCTGACCATGTTGCCCTATCCAAGCGGCAACTTGCACATGGGACACTGGTATGCCATGACCCCCAGCGATGCACGCGCCCGTTACAAGCGCATGAGTGGTTACAACGTGCTCTTCCCAATGGGCTTTGATGCGTTTGGCTTGCCCGCCGAAAATGCCGCCATCAAACGCAATATCCACCCACGGAGCTGGACCTACGACAACATCCAGCACATGCGCAACCAACTAAAAAGTATGGGCACCATGTTTGATTGGCAACGTGAAGCCATCTCCTGCGACCCAGAATACTACCGCTGGACACAGTGGTTCTTCATTGAACTATACAAGCACGGACTGGCATACCGCAAATACGCCGCCGTGGACTGGTGTCCGCATTGCAACACCACCTTGGCGCGCGAACAGGTGGTGGACGATGAACGCCTGTGCGAACGGTGCGACACCCCCGTCACCAAGCGCGAACTGGAACAATGGTTCTTCCGCGCCACCCAATACGCCGATGAATTGTTGCGCTTTGACGGCATTGACTGGCCCGAAAAAATTATCACCATGCAGACCAACTGGATTGGGCGCAGTGAAGGGGCGCAAATCTTCTTCCCAACCGAAAGCGGCGACACCATCGAAGTATTCACCACGCGCCCAGATACGCTGTGGGGGGCAACCTTCATGGTGCTGGCTCCCGAACACCCATTGGTAGCCAAACTAACCAGCCCAGAGCAACAACCCGCCGTGACCGCCTATGCCTATCAAGCCAGCCGTGAAACAGACATTGAGCGCGAAGCCACCGACAAAGAAAAAACCGGCGTGTTTACCGGTGGTTATGCCATTAACCCTGCGACCGGCAAACGCATCCCAATATGGATTGCCGACTATGTGCTGATGAGCTACGGCACAGGCGCAATCATGGCAGTTCCGTCCGGCGACTCACGCGACTTCGACTTTGCCCGCAAATACGGCTTGGACGTGATTCCTGTGGTGCAACCACACAATGAAACGTTGGACGGTGCCACAATGGCCGCCGCCTATGATGGTGCTGGGGTGATGGTCAACAGTGGCACGCTGGATGGGCTGGTTAGCAATGGCGAAAAAGGGCGCAAGAACCCAGCCATTGCCGCCGCCATTGATTGGCTAGTGGCGCAAGGCGCGGGCGCACAGTCGGTTAACTACCGCTACCGCGACTGGCTGATTAGCCGCCAACGCTATTGGGGCGCACCCATCCCAATGGTGTATTGCCCCACTTGCGGGGTTCAACCCGTCCCAGATGAGCAGTTGCCGGTCACCTTGCCGGATGATGTGGAGTGGAAACCCACCGGCGAAAGCCCGCTAAAATTCCACCCCACCTGGAAGCACACCACTTGCCCGTGCTGTGGCGCACCTGCCGAGCGCGAAACCGACACAATGGATACCTTCATGTGTAGTAGCTGGTATCACTTGCGCTATTTGGGACCGCAAGACACAACTGCCCCTTTCCCAGCCGATGAATATCGCTATTGGATGCCCGTGGACTCTTACACGGGTGGGGCAGAACACGCCACCATGCACCTGCTGTACACACGCTTTTTTCACAAAGCACTGCGCGATATGGGCATTGTTTCCGGCGATGAACCCATGTTGCAATTGCGCAATCAGGGCATCATCCTAAGCACCGATGGCAAGCGTATGAGCAAAAGCCGTGGCAATGTGATTGACCCCGATGAAAAAGTGCGCACCTACGGTGCCGATGTGGTGCGGGCATACCTGATGTTTGGCTACCGCTGGAACGAAGGCGGACCCTGGAACGACTCCAATATCTCGGGCGTGGTGCGCTGGCTGAACCGCTTGTGGGATGTCGTTCACGATACGCAAGCAGGTGGCGGCACGCTTTCTGCCGAACAAAGCCGTGCCTTGCAACGCAAAACCCACCAAACCATCCAGAAAATTACCCGCCAACTGGAAACTTTCGAGTTTAACACAGTCGTTTCTAGCTTAATGGAATTGACCAACGCTGTGATAGAAACCAAAGACGGGGCGGGTTCACCGGCATTCCGCGAAGCCATTTGCACCCTGCTCCTGCTGACCGCGCCGGTTAGCCCGCACATTGCCGAAGAACTGTGGGCATTGCTGGGCAGACCGTACAGCATCCACCAACAAGCCTGGCCGCAAGCAGACGAAGCACTGGCACGCGAAGACGAACTGGAACTGCCGGTGCAAGTGAATGGCAAACTGCGCGGCAAAATTGTGGTGCCCGCCACTGCCGATACCCCCAGCATTGAGCAAGCCGCTCTGCAAAGCGATGCCGTGCGCTTTCTGGAAGGTCGCCCCGCCAAAAAAGTGATTGTGGTGGCTGGACGGCTCGTTAACATTGTAGGTTAGGAATCAGATGAAAGTTCTCTCCATTTTTGGCACACGCCCTGAAGCAGTGAAAATGGCACCGATTGTGCAAGCACTTGCCCACGAACCGCGCATTCAGTCCAAGGTGCTGGTCACTGCCCAACACCGCGAAATGCTGGACCAAGTGCTAGAAATTTTTCGGATTCAGCCGGACTATGACCTAAATGTCATGCAACCGGGGCAAACGCCTACCGATGTTGCCGCCGCCATTCTCAGCCGCCTGCAACCGATTTTGGCAGACGAAAAACCCGACTATATTTTGGTGCAAGGCGATACCACAACCGTGATGGCGGCTTCGATTGCGGCAGTGTATGCACGGGTGAAGGTCGGGCATGTAGAAGCCGGTTTGCGCACCTATGACCGCAACAACCCCTTCCCCGAAGAGTATAACCGCGTGATTACGGATGCCATTTCAGACATGCACTTTGCACCGACTCTGGCATCACGGAGTGCCTTGCTAAAGGAAGGCATACCANNCGTATTCACGTCACCGGCAATACCGTCATTGATGCCCTTCACACCATCGTGCGGCGTTTGCAAACCAGCCAGCCACCCGTGCAAGTGGATTTGCCATCGGACAAAAAAGTGATATTGGTGACCAGCCATCGCCGAGAAAATTTTGGTGAGCCTTTGCACAATATCTTGACCGCTCTGAGCGCATTGGCAAAACGTCCCGATGTGCATTTGGTTTTTCCGGTGCATCGCAATCCCAATGTATTGGGTCCGGTGCAAGAAGCACTGGGGCACTTCCCCAACATTACACTCCTGCCCCCGCAAGATTATTTTGCCTTTGTTTATCTGATGGGCAAGGCAGATATCGTGCTGACTGACTCGGGGGGGGTGCAGGAAGAAGCTCCGGGGCTAGGCAAGCCAGTGCTGGTGATGCGCTTGGTGACAGAACGCCCGGAAGCGGTTCACGCGGGCACTGCAAGGCTGGTGGGCACAGATAGTTCTCGCATTTTGGCAGAAACCACGCGCTTGCTGGATGACCCTGCCGCATATCAGGCGATGGCGCAAGCTGTAAACCCGTTTGGCGATGGCAAAGCCGCCGAGCGCACAGTCAAAGCTTTGTTGGGTGAGCCTTATACACCCTTTGGCTAAAGTTCGCTTTCACCGCTTTTATTGATCGCTATGTTCTCTCGCAAACTCCTTACCTATTTGCTCATCAATGTAGCCGTTTCGGCTGTGACGGTTTTGCTCGTATTGTGGGGCTGGGAACGCACAAAGGCGATGCGCGTATTGCCTACGCCTACCCCACTCCCCGCTACCCCAACTGCGGCTACCTTGCTACCCCCGGGCACATCCCNNGGAACGACCCAGCATGTGATTGCTTCCGGCGATACGTTGGGATTGCTTGCCGAGCAATACAATGTCTCAATAGAAGAGATTGTGGCGGCAAATGGTTTTTCTGACCCCAATGTCATCTTAAACATCGGGCAGGAAATCATCATTCCCGGCGCCGATTTTGCCACCACAGCACCCACCAACCCGCCGCCGCCTGCTCCCATTGCCACGGCGACTGAGCCTGCGGGCGCAGTGAGCGGGCAAAATACCTTGCAAATCAAGCTGGTGCAAAATCCGGGTAGTTTATTGAGTGAGACAGTGGTGATTGTGAATGTCGGTTCAAATGCGGTGGAACTGTTGGGCTGGCAATTACGTAGCGAGCAAGGGGAAGCGTACACCTTTCCGCAGTTGACCCTGTTTAACAACGGGCAAGTGACTCTGCACACCATGACCGGTGAAAATTCCGTTACAGATATCTATTGGGGGCAGAGCAACGCGATGTGGGAAACGGGTGAGATTGTCAGTTTATACGACCCAAGCGGGGCAATTCACACTACTTTGACTGTGCCGTAACGGGCTGACGTGCCACCGGTACTATTCGGCACATCTGCTAAATAGTGATTTGCGCTGGTTTCCTTAATGAGAAAAGTGCCATTTTCGCTCGTGTCGAATGTACCGGTAAACGAACTTAAAACCTACGATTTGTCAATTTTTGTGGGAAAATAGGTATTGTGAACGTATTGTCGCTCATTATTGAACAGATTGCACGCTTTCGCCAGTATTTTGATTGGATTAGCATCCTCGATATTTTACTGGTCGCTACCATCATTTACTTTTTGCTATCCTTATTGCGGAGCACGCAGGCGATTAATGTTTTGCGTGGTGTAGCACTGGTGATTATGCTCACCTTTGCGCTGTCGGGCGTTTTGCAATTGCGTGCCATTAGTTGGCTGTTAAATAAAATTTCACCCGCTTTGTTATTCACCATTCCGGTCATCTTTTCGCAAGAAATTCGGCGGGTACTCGACCAGTTAGGGCGTGCCACTTGGTTTTCGCCCGCTCTGCCCACACCAACCCAAGAGTACACAAAACTTGCCGATGCGTTGGTTTCTGCCAGTACCCGCTGTTCAGAGAAAGGCTACGGCGCATTAATTGTGGTCGAAAGACAGAACGATTTGAGCGATTTTATTGGCACGGGGGTGCAAATGGATTGTTTGGTTACGCCAGAAGTGCTCGTGCAAATCTTTTTTAAAGATACGCCCCTGCACGATGGCGCGGTGATTATTCGGGGTGAACGGATTGCCGCCGCCGCTTGTGTGTTACCACTGTCTACCGATGAAGGCATCACTGACCGTCAATTGGGCTTGCGTCATCGGGCATCTTTGGGGTTATCAGAAAATAGCGATGCAGTGGTAGTGGTGGTTTCCGAAGAAACCAGCGCCATTTCGGTGGTGCATCATGGGCGTATGATCCGCCATCTGGACGAAATACGTTTGCGCAATATTTTGTTGGCATTCTTCCAAACCCGTGCGGCTCGCACACGCCAGCCATCCTTGCTCAACTTTTTTCAAAAACCCGATTCGCGTACCAAGATAAAATCCTTCAATTTATCAGATGATGAGTAGCAAAATAGCGGTGGAGAATACCCCCACTCTGTAAAAAAAGCTCTTTCGTTGGCTTGTTTGTATCGTAAAGTATGTTTCGTCCTGATTTTCGCAATTTTAACCAGTTTCTTCTCTCGCTGATTTTGGCGAGCCTAGTCTGGCTGGGCGCTGTCAATCAAGAAGACCCAATTGTGACACAAGTATTTCCGCGTTCTGTGCCTATCAAGCTAATTGAACCGGCAAACAATTTAAAAGTGCAGGAAAAATCGGTAGCAGAAGCCAATATCACCTTACGGGGTCCGCAAAGCCTATTAAAAACGCTCACCATCAGCCAATTAAGTGTGCAGGCAGATTTAAGTCAGCTTGCTGAAGGTTCTACATTGGTAGATTTGAACGCTTCTATTGATATGGAAGGGGTCAAAATTACCGCAGTTACCCCACCACAAATGCGCGTGGTGTTAGTTGGGTTGCTGGAGCGCACCTTGCCCATCCGGGTGGATTTGCTAGGTGAACCGGCTGTCGGCTACCAAAGTGGCGATGAATCTTACAGCACCAACTCAGTGGTGGTTTCCGGCTTGTTGGAGGATGTAAATCGCGTCTCTGAGATTCGCGTAGAAGTGGATTTGGCAGGGCGCAAAGACACGCTCTCGCGGGATTACCCCTTGGTCGGGCTGGATTCCGAAGGTAAGGTGGTCGAAGGGGTAGCGCTAAACCCCGATTCATTAAACGTCAATATTCCTATTGTGCAATTGGAACGTTACCGCGAGTTGGCAGTGAAAGCCAATATTCAAGGCACACTTCCCAATGGCTATCTAATTACGGGCATTACCTACTCTCCGCAAACCGTCACGGTATTTTCAAACGATTTGGAATTGGTGGCGAATCTTCCCAGCTTTTTAGAAACTGTCCCCATAGACATTTCCACTGCCACAGATGATATGGAAGTGAATGTGGCTTTGCGTTTACCTAGCGGGCTATCATTGGTAAACGAAGCTGACGTGCTGGTACAAATCAGCATAGCGGCAATTACCAACAGTGTGACAGTCACCAAAGAAATTGAAGTGGTTGGGCTAGCCCCTGATTTGGTGGCGAATCTCACTCCGTCACAAGTAGATGTGATTCTCACTGGTCCAGCACCGATATTAAGCCGTTTGCCATCCAATGCGCTAAGAGTGCGGCTAGACCTGGCAAAACTGGATGTGGGTACATACGTAGTACCCATTGTCGTAGTGCTTGAACGCGATGATATAACCGCCCAATTGGTGACGCTCTCTGCCAAGGTGGAAATCACACGGATGCCTACCCCGACCCCCACCCGCCGTCCGTAAGCGTGCTTTCTTCCAAAGCGTGCTTTCTATCAAAGCCTACCGCCTACCCACCTGATGAAAATCGCCCTGCTTTCAGATATTCACGGCAACTTGCGTGCGCTCGAAACCGTTTTGGCACACATCGAGCGCTGGAAGCCGGAACACGTAATTGTAGCGGGGGATGTGGTAAACCGCGGTCCGTGTAGTCGAGCCTGTTTGCAATTGGTATTAGAGCGCGTACAACATCACGGGTGGCAATTTTTGCGCGGCAACCACGAAGACTATCTGCTCCATGCCGCTTCACCGGAGTTTCCTACCCACCCGCCTGCAAGCGAGTACTTGCGCCTGCCGAGTTGGAGTTGCCATCAGGACGTGCGCGAATTGGTGCATACGCTCGCCGATTTGCCATATCAAACCAGCCTGACCGCACCCAATGGCGGGCTTCTGACAGTCGTGCATGGCTCAATGCAAGGCACACGCATTGGGGTGTACCCCGAAACAGACAACGAAAAACTAACGCCGCTCGTTGCGAAAGGAGTGCAGGTCTTTGCCTGCGCCCATACGCACCGGGCATTTCAGCGCTTTTTCTTGCAAGACAAGCAATCCACACTGATTGTGAACATTGGCTCGGTAGGATTGCCATTTGATGGGGATACGCGTGCCGGCTATGCTCAATTGACTTGGCAGGCGGGGCGTTGGTCGGCGCGGTTGATACGCTTGGAATATGACATGGCACAAGCTGAGCGCGACTTTGCTACAACAGGCTACTTGGTTGGGGGTGGGGCGCTCGCACAAGTCGTGTTACGTGAGTTACAATTGGCAGTCCCTATGCTATCTTCTTTTGATTCGCGCTTCTCCAAAGCCATCCTAAGCAGTGAAATTTCCGTTGAGCAAGCCGTGAAAATCTGGCTAGCACAATATCCTGATTCGTTTTCTTAAGTACTAAATTATGAAAAATTACCGTTATCTTGACCTAATTACCGCGTTATTTGTCACCGTGTTATTGGTCTCCAACATTGCCGCAGTCAAATTATTGCATCTCGGACCCTTCTCCTTTGATGGTGGTACTATTCTTTTTCCATTATCCTACATCTTCGGCGATGTGCTGACTGAAGTCTATGGTTATCAACGTTCACGGCGGGTAATTTGGATCGGCTTTGCGTGTTTGGCGCTGATGGCAATTACGCTGGCAGTTGTGCAGGCACTACCTGCTGACAGTTTCTGGAGCTACCCTGATAATGGCTTGCTCACACCAGAAGCCACCCAATCTGCTTTCAATGCGCTATTGGGGCAAGCGCCGCGGATTGTCCTTGCCAGTCTAATCGCCTATTGGGCGGGCGAGTTTTCCAATTCGTATTTGTTGGCAAAGCTAAAATTGCGCACACAAGGGCGTTTTTTGTGGTTACGTACAATTTCTTCCACCTTACTTGGGCAGGGAGTGGATACGATATTCTTTGTTTTTATCGCATTTTGGGGTGTCTTGCCCAATGAAGTGCTCACTGTGATGCTGGTTTCAAACTATGTGTTTAAGGTGTTGGTTGAAATTGCCTTCACGCCGCTTACTTACACTGTTGTGAACGCACTCAAGCGAGTCGAAATGGAAGATTACTTTGACCGTAATACCGATTTTAACCCGCTGAAGGTAGGCTAAAGCGCATGGAAGATAGCATTCAAATTCAAGATTTGCTGGTGCGTGTAGTGATAGGCGCGTATCCCGAAGAGCGCGGCATCCGACAAAATATTTCCCTGACGCTGGAACTGTTCACTAACACCCGCCCCGCCGCCGAAAGCGACAAGTTGTCGGATGCGGTCAATTATCACACACTCAGCGAAGATATCATCCAACTTGCCGAGAACTCGCGCTATCGCCTAATTGAGACGCTTGCGGAAGCGGTGGCAAGCCACTGCCTGCAAGATGAACGCATCTCCAAAGTGCGCGTGCGCTTGGATAAGCCCGACGCGTTGCGTTATGCGCGTTCGGTGGCGGTGTGCATTACCCGTGAGCGTGACGACAATTAGCCTGCGACTTCGTCTTTGCTCCCCCACAAATTCGCCCGTCCCAACTTGCCTACCTGCTGAAGAATATCCATGCGTGCCAGTGTATAGCAAGCCGCTTGGGCTTCCTGAACCGAACACCCGGCGGCTTCTGCAAAATGCTTGGTTGTGAAAGGTTGCGCTAGGCTAGTAGGCAGTTGCGCTTGCCAGTCCGGTGTGCCCCGCAGGGCGTGGGTCGCTACAATCTGGAGCAAGCGGCGGTTGACTGTGCTATAACCGACACGCCGCCAACTGGCTCGCTGGGTGCTGAACATCCGCACATCTTCCACCTTAACCAACAGGATATCCACTTGTAAATTAGGCTGGGTGAGCAAAGGTGCTATTTTGCTCAGTTCGCGGAAGGCTTGCCAAAAATTCCCTTTCTTAGGTGAGCGTCTGCGGCTAGGCTTGACTCCTTCCTTGACAATCCATTTTTCTAGCGCAACTGGCAAGACCAGACGGACGGTGTGTTTTGCCAAAAGTCTACGCAATTTGGCTTTCATCTGCCCCACATTTGCAGTTTGCACTTCAATGCAAGTACCATCTGCCCATACTACATCTACGACATAGCCATCTATATCCACTTCCGTGCGGCTTAAGGGCGCTTGGTAGTGTTGTTTGAGAGTGGCATGCAAGTGGCTTTCATTGTGGGTGGTAAAGTGGGTTCGTTTGGAATGCTGGGCATACACCACCTGAAAACGCTCACAGACCAGCGGCATGTTCGGACTAGGTTCATAACCGAGGGCGGGCAAGGTGCGCGAGAAATATTTCCAATGTTCGCGCCGCCAACTTTCCAGCGTGCAGTCGTCTTCCCCTTCATTAGCGGCAAAATCAGCGCTTACTTCGTCAAAATTGCAGATTTCCACCTGTGTGGTTTGCAAGACTGCCAGTGGCTTTTGCGCCCCATCCAGCAAAATGTGAAAACTCCCCGCTTGCGGTAGGCTTTCTCCATTCGCCTGATAAGCCCACAAACTGTCACAGGTTGCCGTCTTTTTGCCCACCAGTACCAACTGTGCCAACGTATCGGCAAGTTGGGGCGAATCGCCAAAGGCAAATTGGCTGGCATAGGTCAGTTCTTCACCATCAGGTAAAGATTTTAAGAAGGTGTTCCAAAAGTGTGAAATTTTGTCCATGTTGGGTGATGTTCTGCTTTGGTGGGTGAGAAACTCACAGAATTGCCGCACAAGCAAGGCGCTTCTGCTATAATCTATGGGTTATGCGCCGCTGGGTACTCTTAATTGGTTTACTGATATTTTCGGCTGGATGTGGACGTTTGGCAAGCGCTCCAATGACTCAGGTAGTACAAATCCCGACTTTGGCGCCATCTCCCCTGCCAACCGGCACACTCAAACACATCTCGGCGACTTTTCCGCCACTCCCCAGCCCATCCTTCACGCCCACTCCAGTTCCTACCCGCACTTTTACGCCTACGCCGTCTTGTGTGGAGCAGGCGGGGCGTATCGAAGAAATTGAAGTGTCTGCCCGCTATCGTACCACTTTTGAAGTGCGCGTCTATTTGCCCCCTTGCTATTCTGAGACTCGCCAAAAGTACCCAACGTTGTATTTGCTTCACGGCATTGGGCATGATGAGTACAGTTGGAGCGATGAAGTGGGCATTACGTCATTGGCAGATGAACTGATTGCCGCTGGCAAAATTCAGCCGTTGATTATGGTCATGCCACGTGAGCGCGGTTATGAGAATTTTCCAGAAATGTTTGTGGAAAGTGTAGTGCCCGCTATTGACGAACAGTTTCGCACGCTTGCTGTGCGTAACCAACGCGCATTGGGGGGGATGTCACGCGGGGCAGGCTGGGCGCTACACATTGGTTTGACCCACCCCGACTTGTTTGGCTCACTGGGCTTGCACAGCTTGGCAATTTTTATCAAGGATGAAAAGAATATCAGCGCGTGGATGACCGCTGTCCCACCCAGTCAAACTGCCAATTATTATCTGGATATTGGAAGTGAAGACTTTTTGACGTTTAGCGCCCAATATTTTGATGAAAAGCTCACCAGTGAAGGTATTGCGCACACTTGGGTCTGGAACGAAGGGGGTGAGCATACGTTTGAGTATTGGGCAGAACATGCTGAAGCGTATTTGCTTTGGTACTCTGCCCATTTTGGCGTGCAAGCGCCCGTGCCACAAACTCCGACCCCAACTTGGACTGGGCAACCGAGCGCTACACCTACCCCTACTATCACGCGTAAGCCCCCCACTCAGCCCACCCAAACCCCAACCTTGCCGAGTGGCACTACCGAGTAATTGAGTATGGCTAAGCAGATTACGATATTGCATGATTGGTTAAACCAAGTAGGTGGCGCAGAAGATGTGCTACAAGTTTTGCAATCGCAGTATCCAAACGCCCCAATCTATACTAGCATGTACTGGCGGGCAGAAATGCCAAATTACTACCAAACGTGGCAAATCCACACCACTTGGATGGATAAATTGCCGGGCATTTACACAAAGCATCGGTTGTACCTTCCCCTGTATGCTCTCGCATTTAGTGGTTTGCGCTTGCCAGAAAGTGATGTTGTGCTTTCGAATAAAAATGGTTTTTGTATTTTTACCCCCAAACCGCAGGGCGCACGGCATATCTGCTACTGCCTTGCGCCATCCCGCTATGTCTATGACCCGCTCGGTTATCTACAAAGAGAACAGAAGTATCAAAAATTCAAAAATATCTTAATCGCTTGGGCTTGGCTGATGCGCTCACTAGAAGCACGTGCCGCACAAAAGGTGGATACGTTTATTGCCATTTCAAAGGAAATTCAACAGCGTGTCCGCACCTATTATCGGCGTGAGAGTGAAATTATTTACCCACCAGTGGATGTGGCGCGTTTTCAACCGGTGGATATTGAAGATGTGGCAGATTACTATTTGGTGGTTTCGCGCCTGATTTCTTACAAAGCCATTGATTTGGCGGTGCGGGCATGCACTGAGTTGGGTTTGCCATTGAAGGTGGCGGGGAAAGGTGCGGACTTGGAGCGTCTCAAACAATTGGCGGGACCTACCGTGCAATTTTTGGGCTATGTGCCGGATGAGCAATTGCCAGCATTGATGGCACGCTGTCGGGCGTTTCTTTTTCCGGGCTTTGAAGATTTTGGCATTACGCCGGTGCAAGCGCTGTCAGCCGGGCGTCCCGTGATTGCCTTTGCCGCAGGGGGCGCAGAGGACTATGTCGTGCCGGGTGAGACAGGTGTGCTCTTTGCAGAGCAGAGTGTAGCCAGCCTAAAAAATGCGATACAGGCTTTTTCGCCGGAGTCTTACTCCCCTGCAAAATTGCGCCAATTTGCGATGCGGTTTGACCGCCAATTATTTTTAGATAACATTCGTCAGCAAGTGGGGTTTTGAGTCGGAAATTTATCAAGGACTATTTTTAATTATGATGAATCCAGTACGATTACTTCGATTAGGTTTGTTCCAACTTGCGGCAGGCGGATTGTCGGTATTGTTTTTGGGCATATTAAACCGTGTGATGCGCGTAGAATTAGAATTGCCGCTCTTTACAGTCAGCCTATTGGTGGGCGGCGGGCATTATTTGGGTGCGCTCATTGCCATTCCGTTTGGCTTTGCTTCCGACCGTAACCCGCTATTGGGTTTGCGCCGCACGCCGTACATTATCATGGGCACTTTGGCAACCTTGTTGGTGTTGTGTGCGTCACCGTTTATGGTGCAGTGGCTTGCCGCATCTCCCAGTGGGTGGCGTACTTTGCTGGTTTTCGCCTTCTTTTTGCTCGAAGGCATTGGCACTTTTGTGGCAGGCACTGCCTATCTGGCTTTGGTGGCGGATTTGCATTCGCCCAAAGAACGCGGTTTGGCAACCGGCATTATCTGGACACTGTTGATGGTGGGCATTATCAGCGCTGGCATTGTGTCTAGCATTGTTTTTAAAACCTACCAATTTGAAAATATGGTGACTCTTTTCACCAGCGCCGCTGGCATTACACTCGTATGCTTGGCAGTCGCACTCTTTCGCCAAGAGCAACCCTACCGCCAACCGTCCCTGTCCAGTGCGCAAGCGCCCTCCCTGCTGAATGGGCTTAAGAGCATGTGGCAAAGTGGTCAAGCGCGGTTGTTTGCCATCTTTTTGACCGTCAGTATGTTTAGCTACTTTATGCAAGATGTCATTTTGGAGCCCTTTGGCGGTGATGTATTTGCTATGAACACCAGTCAAACCACCCGTTTCAATACCTACATGGGTACGGGAGTAATTATCGCCATGTTGCTCGGTGGTGGGCTACTCATTCCGTGGCTGGGCAAACCCAAAGTGACCATTGTGGGTTGTTGGCTGATGGTGGCAGGCTTTTTGGGGCTGGCTGGGGCGAGCTTTGGGCAAGTCGGCACTGCCATTCCAGCCATTATCTCGCTGATTGGCTTGGGCGCAGGATTTTTTACAGTTGGCGGTGTAGCCATGATGATGGATATGACCGCCGTAGAATATACCGGGCTATTTATTGGGGTGTGGACTGTAATTCAAGCCATTGCCAAAGGTCCGGCTTCGCTCGCGGGCGGATTACTTCACGATAGTTTTGTCGCACTGGGTGCGAACAGTGCGGGCGCATATGCGGGTGTGTTTATAATTGAAGCGCTGGGCTTACTCACTGCCATCTTTGTCCTGCAAAGAGTGGCTACTGATAATTTCCGCCAAGAAGTTGCGCCATTTGGTGAATTGGCGGCAGATTCAATGAACTAGTAACGGTTATGAAACCAACAACCAAATTTATTTTCCTAACCATTTCGGCAATATTTATCACCTTGTTTTGCTACCTTGGCGTGTGGCAATTGCGCCGTCATGCTGAGCGACAAGCCCAAATTTTGCACATCTCTGCGCGATTGAGCCAACCTGCCGTGCCATTTGAGAATCAGCCCAACTTACAAAAGTATGATTTGGTGGAAGTGGTAGGGCAATATCTCCCTGAGAAAGCCCTGCTGTGGAGTAGCCAAAGTCGCAATGAAGTACCGGGTACACACCTGCTTGTGCCTTTTCGTCTGTCCACGCCGGATGGATCAATCTTTTTGGTAGATGTGGGTTGGGTTCCCATTCAGGTGGATGGGATTACGCGCCCTGCTGAACTCGTACCCAGTGGCGAAGTGCAACTACAAGCACGCCTGCTAACTGGGCGTGCCAACGGTGGCTGGTTGGCTTTGCCGCCCCCCCCTACCAATACCCCACTTGACAGTTACCGCTGGCAAGTGATAGATTTGACAGCAATATCAGAATATAGCGGTTTAAAACTGCGCACTGATTATTATTTAGAACGTGTTCCTGCAGAAGGTAAACAGGCTGAATTACCGGCCTTCCAAAGTGTGATAACGCTGGACGAAGGGAATCATCTGCTCTACGCTGTGCAGTGGTTCTTGTTTGCGTTCACATCTTTGGTCGGTGCGATTGTTTTTGCACGAAGAAGGTAAGTTTTATGCCCGACTTGTCAAATCCACCATTTGAAGTGGCGAATAATATAGAACGGAATCAGTTGTTGGCATTACACCAAGCCACTGTAACTGTAGCAAGTGAACTAAATTTGGAACGTGCGTTACAAGTCATTGTAGATACCGCCCGTGAACTTGCTGGCGCGGAATACGCCGCATTGGGAGTGCCTGGTCCGGATGGGCATTTAGAAGAATTTGTTTACAGCGGGATGGAAAAAAGCGCGGCACGTCAGATTGCCCACCCGCCGCGCGGGTTGGGTTTGTTGGGGGCGTTGCTCAATAGCAAAGTTTCTATTCGCCTGTCGGACTTGACACAACACGAAAAATCTTCGGGCTTTCCGGCAGGGCATCCGCCGATGAAAAGCTTTTTGGGAGTTCCGATTTTGGCGGGCGACCAAAATTTGGGTACCTTTTACTTGACCAACAAGCAATCCGCCACCGATTTTAGTGAGAGTGACGAGCAATTGATTCAGTTGTTTGCTCATCACGCGTCTATCGCAATCCAAAATGCTCGTTTATACAAGCAGGTTTCACGTTTGGCGATTCAGACTGAGCGAGAACGGATTGGCATGGATTTGCACGATGGCATTATTCAATCTATTTATGCGGTAGGCTTGACCCTAGAAAGCGCAAAGTTTGCCATTTGTGATGACCAGCCGGATTTACAACAGCTTTTGGATGTTGCGATTAATGCACTCAACCAAACCAATGAAGATATCCGCAGTTTTATCAGCGAATTGCGCCCGCATCGTTTTCATGGGAATTTGCAAGAGAGCATCCTACGCTTGGCAGAAGAGTTCTCGAACAACACCAAAATTCGCATCTTGGTGGAAATTGCGCCGCATGTGCAGGAAACGCTCTCGCCTTCCGCGGCTCGTGCTGTGTTTCTCACTTGCCAAGAAGCGCTCTCCAATATCACGCGTCACGCACAAGCCAACAATGCTATTGTAAAACTGCGCCCCAGCGCGGATGGAATCCAGCTAACCATCTCTGACAACGGGCGTGGTTTTAATCACAGTGGACGTTTGGGCGGGCGTGGTTTGGGATTGCGCAATATGCTAACCCGCGCCGAACAATTAGGCGGTTCGTTTACCGTATTTTCACAAGCTGGGGTGGGTACCACCTTAGAAGTGAATTTGCCGCTAGGCTAACTAAGTTCCGAAGCCGGCTCCAGCCATATAGCGCATCAGGTCGGTGACTGTAATAATGCCCACCAAAATGCCACCTTGTACAACCGGCAACGCCCCGAATTTATGCGCCGCTAAAATCTCTGCCGCTTTGTAAACGGGCGTATCGGGGGTAACGATGACAGGGTTGGGGGTCATACATCTTTCTGCCGTAATTTCGTCAATCAGTTTGTTGGCATCGTTGTTGCTTGTCAGCAAAGGCGATTGAAATGCTAGGCGGATATCGCGGTCCGTTACAATACCAATCACTTCATTCTGTTCCAAGACCGGCACTTGCCGAATGGTGTGGACTTGCATTAAACGCAAAATCTCTCGCAGTGAAGTAGTCGCACTCACTGTTATGGGGTAATGGGACATAATGTCGCGTACAGCCAGCATGGTTTTCTCAAGTCAATTCGGTTCAAATCATAAGACGCCAATCAGCCCCTTACGCTAAAAAATATTATCTACTATACATTTTTAGCAAGGAGTATTCAAAGTGTAATTTGTCACTAAATTGGTGTGACAGGAAAAGTTTTCCAATGCAACTGTTTTTCTCTCATCAGTGGGCAAGCATTCCGTGGGCTCAAACAGCAGATGGAATGTATGCGGCAAATTACCTAAATCCGATCCTGCAACATGGGGCAAAACTCTATGTGAAAAATGCCTATGCCCAACTGGGCGTAGCGCAACACGAGCAGTGGGTGTTACCATTCACCGTTTCGGAGTGGCATCCAGATAACAGTTACGTGTGTTCTCCTTACAGCCATTATGTGAGTTATGCCGTAGAAGAATTCCGCGAGCTACAGAATCCGCCACTCGAAGCGGCTTTACGGTTGGTGTTCCGCCCTTTGGGGGGGTATTTGCGTTACTCTTTATTTGACCACGTGGTGTATGTCAACAATTGGCTGTTGTCCACCAACCTTTACCCAGACTTGCCCGCGCACTCTGCCTGCCAATTGATGAGCGTGCTTGCAGAGCAATTTCCCGACCGCGCCATTGTCTTTCGCTCGCTAGATGCACACACCAACGCGCTACTCTGCCAAGCTTTGCAAGCTCACGGCGCACAATTGACCCTGAGTCGGAGCGTGTGGTTTCAGCATGTGACGCACCCGCAGGTGCAGGCTCGCCGCGATTTTAAGAACGATTTGCGGGTGATGCGCAACAGCCCATATCAGTTGGTGCGGGCAAACGAACTCAATTTGACCCACATTCCCCGCATTTTGGCGCTGTATGAACAGCTGTATTTGGAAAAATATTCACACTTCAACCCGCAATTTACGCCAGCATTCGTACAACAAGCACTAGAAAAAGGCATTTTACAAGTGTCTGCTTTTGCACAGAATGGGGAATTGGATGCCGTGATGGGCTTTTTCTCCCGGCGCGGGTTAAGCACTGCCCCACTATTTGGCTATGACCTATCCAAGCCGAAGCAAAGCGGGCTGTATCGCATGTTGACCGCGCAAATGTCGCTGGATGTACTGGCGCAAGGGGGAACGGCACATTTTAGCGCAGGGGTAGGCGCTTTTAAGCGGCAACGCGGCGCAGTGCAAGCGATGGAGTACAATGCAGTCTATACCCGCCACCTGCCAGTTGCCCGCCGCCGCCCGTGGGCATTGCTGAACACGCTGGTTGCCCGCATTGTTGAACCGCTAATTTTACGGCGTGGTTTGTAGCACAAATTCCAGCCAGTTACCGGATGGGTCTTGGATGCGTGGCGTGTCCAACTGCAAGCGTTGGCATAGCTGGTGCAAACGGGTTTCATCGGGTAGGGCAATTTGCCAGCTTGCCAAGCCTATCCCATCTGCGGGCAAAGCCTTTCTGCCCTGCGATTCCCACACATTGAATCCCAAGTGGTGATGATAGCCACCCACCGAAGCAAATTCCGCACTGCCTAAACTAACTACCAAATCAAAGCCGAGTTTTTCGATGTAAAAAGCGTGTGCCGCCGCGATGTCGTGTACTTTCAAATGCACATGCCCCACATCGCTTTGCGGATGGATGCCTTGCCAGCTTTGTCCACTCTGTTGGCGTGCCAAATCGTTTAAATCAAGTGCGCGGCTCGTCATGTGCAAAACGCCCGCTGGGTAGCGCCAGGTGTTGCGTGGGGTGTCGCAATACACTTCAATACCGTTGCCTTCTGGGTCTGCCAGATAGAGCGCTTCACTGACGCCGTGATGGCTAGCCCCTTGCCAGCCGGGGTATCCGACATCCACATACTGCTTGAGCCAATCCGCCAATGCGGTGCGATTGGGGACGCGGATGGCGGTGTGGTACAAACCGCAATGGTGTGGGGCAGGTTGCCCATTGGCTAGAAACACCAAGCGGATGAGCGTATGCGTGGCAGTGCCGAGTTCACACCCTTCGGCGGATGTTTGGCGCACTTGCAAGCCAATGATATCTCTATAAAAGTTGGTTAATCGGTCGAGTTGGGCGGTTTTTAGCGTGACAGCACCGAGTGTTAACGTTTCGGGAAGTTTATTCATGGGGCTTTGGTTGGGAAGGCGTATCCAACTGGGCGAGTGCGGCTAGGCTGGCATCGTCTGAAGGATTCGGTTGGTAGTGTGTGGCAAACCAGCGGGTCAGAATTTCTTGCGTGCGGGCGCTGGTCAAACGGCGCAGGCGGCGCAGGCGGCGCAGGCTTAAGCATAACACATTTGCATTATTCCATAGGCGTGCGCCTTGTGCAGTTTCGGCATCTTCGCAAAGCGCGGCGCGAATACCAGCGAATTTGTTGGCGGCGATGCTCACACCCGTACCGCTCCAACAAAACAAAATCCCTTCATCCGCAGAATGGTTCTGCACAGCTTGCGCGACTTGCATTGCCGCACCGACCCAGTCCGTTGGCGTATTCGCCATGCGTGTTCGCCATGCGTACTCGCCAAAATGCCAAACGGTTGAACTTCATGCCATGCTCTTGTAGCCAGGCAATGCAATTTGCGGTGACAGCGGTCTTTTCGTCAGACGCTATGGCAATTCCCATATAACAAAACTCCTGTTACAAAGACGAAATTATGTTTTAAGTTTTGCCCCCTTGCGAATTTTGCAATAAAGGGTAGAATAGAGTTTGAAATTTTCACAAAAGGACTTTATCTATAACGATTATGGCAGACAAAATTTTGGTCGTTGACGACGACGAGAACAACGTTTGGTTGGTAAGCACTATTTTAAAGCATAATGGCTTTGAAGTGGTAGAAGCATTTTCAGCGGAAGAAGGTTTGCGTGCCGCGTATCAATTGCAACCGGATTTGGTACTGTTGGACATTATGATGCCTAATATGGACGGCTGGGAAGTTTGCAGTCGTTTACGTGAGCTATCCGAAGTGCCGATTATCTTTCTTTCCGCCAAGACCAATATCAAGGATGTGGTACGTGGCTTGGAAGAAGGCGCAGATGATTACATTATGAAGCCGTTTGACAACCAAGAGCTCATTGCTCGGGTTAAGGCACACTTACGGCGCAAACCCCAAAGCAAAGAAACCATTGAAGAATTGACTATGGACAATGGCAACTTTGGTATCAACTTCTTAAAAAGAGAAGTGACGGTACGTGGACAGATGATTGACCTAACTCCAAAGGAATACGATTTATTGGCGACCTTGATTCGCAATATCGGGCGGGTGGTGACTCGCTCGGAGTTGGTGCGCCAAGCTTGGGGTCCGGAATATACCGATGCCAACGAAAGTTTGAAATTGTATGTNNGATAGCCCGCGCTATGTACTGACTTCACGCGGTGTAGGGTATCGTTTCGCCGACCTGTAATTGTTGCGCCAACCCTTCACGCCGAAGAAATTTAGTAGTACACAATGCCATTTACAAAAAAGCTAGCAATTTGCTGGCTTTTTTACTTTATTCCAGTAAAATTCTTGCAAGCCTATATTCGACACACGCCTGCCGGGTATAAGGTTGTTTTTCTTGTGCAAAAGAAGTGATTTTTGGGTGTGATCAATAACAAATCTATGCTTCAAATCGATTAACAAGAGATGCGTCATACAAAAACCCAAAAAACTTAAGCACAATTATTTTTATATCTAAAAACCTGATGACTTATCCTACGCTTTGTTTTATTTCTGGCGATGGCATTGGCAAGGAAGTGATTCCTGCCAGCGCCGAAGTGCTTGCGGTTTTGCATTTACCTTACCGCGTGGTATGGGCGCAGGCTGGCTGGGAAACCTTTCAAAAAACCGGTTCTGCCTTGCCCGATGAAACGCTGGCATTGGTAAAAAGCAGTGTTGCAACTTTGTTTGGCGCAACAAGCTCCCCTACCACCGGCGCTGTCAAAGGCTATCGTAGCCCGATTTTAGAGTTTCGCAATCAGCTTGGGCTGTATGCAAACTTACGCCCAGTGCAGTCTATGCCCGTACTCGCTAGCCGTCCCAATATTGATATGCTGATTGTACGCGAAAATATGGAGTGTTTGTACATCCGCGAAGAAAGAATGCGCGATGCCGATACTGCCGAAGCCATTCGCCGTATCACCCGCGCCGGGAGCGCTCGCATTGGCAAATTAGCGGCAGAACTGGCAAGTAAACGGCGTGGAAAGCTCACTATCGCACACAAAACCAATGTACTCAATCTGACCGATGGCTTGTTTCGCCAAGCGGTACGTGCCGCCGCGCTTGCCGTAGCACCAGATTTGCAGATAGAAGAACGTTTGGTAGATGCTTTGGCGCACGATATGGTGCTAAAACCGGAGCAATTCGACGTGATTGTAGCGCCCAATTTGTATGGCGACATCCTTTCCGACCTTGCCAGCGCGTTGGTGGGCGGTTTGGGGATTGCCCCCAGCGCCAATGTCGGCAATGGTGTAGGCGTTTACGAACCGGTACATGGTTCCGCACCAGATATCGAAGGCAAGGGAATTGCCAACCCAACCGCCGCTTTTCTAACGCTTGCCCTGCTCTTAACTGATTTGGGGCACACCGCCGAAGCCAAGCATCTACAACAAGCGATACGCCAATGCCTGCAAAATGGGCAAACAACACGCGATTTAGGGGGAAGCCTTTCGACCGAACAATTCACTCAGGCAGTGTTGCAACAGTTGGAGTAGCATACTCGGCATCGTGCAGGCGTGCCGAATAAAAACCTTGCCAAGTAAAGAAAATTTTATGCGATTATTAATTCAACGGGTAGTTCAAGCACAGGTGATGATCGAAGAAGAGTGTGTAGGGAAAATCGGCAAGGGCTTACTTATATTGGTTGGGGTGGGACATACCGACACACCGGAAATTGCCGATTGGATGGTGAATAAATTGGCAGGCTTGCGCATTTTTGAAGATGCCAATGGTCTAACCAACCTGAGCCTAGCTGATGTGGGTGGCGCTGTCTTGATGGTGAGCCAGTTTACGCTCTATGCCGATGCGCAAAAGGGACGGCGCCCAAGTTTTATCAACGCCGCTCAGCCCAACCACGCGTTACCGTTGTTTGATAAAATGGTGACAGATTTGCGCCAATTGGGCTTTACGGTAGCAACTGGGCGGTTTGGTACCCCAATGCAGGTTAGCCTGACCAATGATGGACCTTTCACCATCTGGCTGGAAAAGGAAAGAACAACCTAAAGGAAATTGACCTTAGGCTTATATTNNGACTCGGATGAGAATTGCAGATATTTATATCCGCCTAAAGCACCGGTCATTGTGAGCCGCACCTACGGCAACAATTCTATTCCCTTCAAAATGGTTTTGCCGACAATCACAGTTATATTCGACCCGTACCGAATATAATAATATTTTTTACTTGGAGTTATAAGATGAGAAATGCCTTCAAAATTCCCCTGAGCGTGGCAGTTTTACTGGTGTTGGCTTCGATAGCCTGTGCAATACCACGTAGAATCCAATTGGACACTAGCAATAGTGGCACGATAGTCAGCCCTGAAACCGCAATGGCGCTCACTGTACAAGCAGTGGTGGCAGAAAAAGTGCAAGCGGCACAGGAAACTGCCAATGCCGAAGCATCTGCATTACCCGCCGTTAATCCCACTGAGACTAGCCCCGCGCCTGCCACTGTCGCGCCGTTGGATGCGCCTACCCCCACCCCCGCATTACCGATTTCGCCTACGGAAATCACGCCCGCCGGTTCGGGTGCTCTGTTGGTGGTGTTTGTGCAGGATGGCAATGTTGGGTTGTGGCGTGAAGATGGTTCTACCACTTGGCTGGCGCAAACGGGCGATGCCTTCATCGCCAAAATTTCCAGTGATGGACAACAAGTGGCGTATGTGCGCACTTACCCAAGTGGCAGTGACGAATTGTGGGTGGTCAATACGGATGCTACCAATGCTCGCTTACTTTCTAATCCGCTTGAACCCATTCCCGCAGATACATTGGGGATTGCCATTAGCGATTTTCGCTGGGTTCCCAATTCACACCGTTTAGGCTACTCCACCCGCTATATTTACGAAGGTCCAAGTGGTCCCAATGCCGACCTATCCTTGATAGATACAGACAACGGAGCTATTACCCCACTCTTTGCGGCNNGATGGGATGCAGTTGGCGATTAGCACTTCGGGTAATTATGGCGATGTGCCAGGCAGTGTGAGCCTGTACAATTTGGATTTGAGCAACCCACGGGTGAATGTCTTGCAATACCCATCTGTATCTACCTACAGCGAATGGGCGTTTAGCGCATTGCCTACTTGGTCTGCCGATAGCCAGCACTTATTGGTGGTCATTCCGCCCCCGGCTATCTTGGAAAACCCCGATGATTTGAGCACTGTGTATTGGGTGGAGGTAGCCAGTGGCTCTGCTACACTGGTCAATTCTATCTTTACTGGCTTGTTCTTTGGCGGTTCCCCAGTTGTGACGGGCGATCTTTCGCAAGTGGCGTATGTCTACCAGCCGATAGATTATACCAGTGGGGAGCTTGCACAGTTGCGCCTTATGGCTGGTATTCCCGAAAGCGGTGTTTCACAGCCTATTTTTCCAGGGGCGGCTGGTTATAACATGCTAGCGATTGATTTTTCGTCTGAAAATAATTTGTTGGCGGCGGCAATTAGCGATGCCGGTATCACTGATGTTTCAATTTACCTATCAGGTTCCGGTGAAGTATTGCCAGTGCCTTTCCTAGACAACCAAGACCCTTATGGGATGAAGTGGCTCTCTTCCGAGCGTGTCATCTATTTGTCCAGTTTCACCGCTGGCGACCAAACTTTGCATATTGCCACTTTGGATGGCGTTGTCACCACGCTAACTACCACCGGCGATGTCAGAAGTTTTGACTTTGTACAGCTAGCCCCTTAGCAACGCTGAAGCGCCTGGTTTTTTTACGTTATAAATCAAAAAGAGTAGGATTTCCTACTCTTTTTGATTCTGTATTGGATGTGGGTCGGCGTTGCACTGTATGCCTAAGAAAACCAGCGAAAATCAATATTCGACACCTGTGCCGGATAGCGCCCGTGCTCAGTAGGGTTGGTTACACTTTTAGGCGTTCCGCATACAATTTTTTAAATTTGGCGAGCTTAGGAGAAATCACCGCTTCACAGTAAGGTTTGTCTGCATTGCGCGAGAAATAATCTTGGTGGTAGTTTTCTGCTTTATAGAAGGTTTCGAATTCTTGCACAATCGTCACAATTGGGTTGTCAAAGTTTGGGGCAAGCTCTGCAATGACTGCCTGCGCTGTTGCGGCTTGACTCGCATTGTGGGTTAGGATGATGCTTCGGTATTGGGTGCCAATATCTGCTCCCTGACGATTGCGAGTCATTGGGTTATGGGTAGTAAGATGGATGCGTAAAAGGTCAGCGTAAGAAATTTGGCTGGGGTCAAAAGTTACTTGCACCACTTCGGCGTGTCCGGTATTGCCGTCACACACTTCGCGGTAAGTGGGGTTGGCTTTGCTTCCACCGCTGTAACCACTCTCTACTAGCGTAACTCCTTGCACCTGCCGAAAAATAGCTTCGGTACACCAAAAACATCCACCGCCAAACGTTGCTTGTTCCAACATAGTCATTGCTCCTGAGTTGAGTAAATATTCGGCACGGATGGAAAATGCGCTTTTCCCCTACTACAGAAAAAACGCAAAATTCTGACCCGTATCGGTATAGAAAGTATACAGCAAAAATTTTTGTGGGTTTGCGCTAGCTAAAAACACAGACCTTATGGGCGATACAATGGGCTGTTAAAGACGATATCGGCAATGGCGGTTTGAAACTCGGTCTTGTCAGTGCCAATATAGTAACTATCCAGCATTGTCCACGCCAAATTGGTTTGGCCAGTATATAAATAATCCAGTACGATGGGTAAAACTGCGCACTTGTTTGTGCCATCGCTCTCGCCCATTTCGCCTACCACCGCATTTTGGGCGAGTTGCAGATGCACATTTTCGTCTAATAAGACTCGCCCGGCGAAATCTGGGCTGGCAGGTTGATAACCGCTTTCGGCAGAATAGTGTAAGACAACCGCTGGGTGGGGAGATGCCGCATAGGGGCAGTATAGATAGCCGAAGCGGTCTTCACAAGTGAGAAATTCAAACACACCGTCATTATCCAGATCTTCAAAAGAGCCGGAACCACACTGGCTGGGTCCGAGCGCTAGAATTTCCTGCGTGTTAGTTGGTGCGGTGCTAAAGACATGGGTTGAAAAACAGCAATGCGCCCCACCCGTAAAACCTTCCACCACCACTTCGGGGTAGCCATCTGCGGTTAGGTCTTGTCCAGTCATTGAGCCGTAGCCGGTAAAATTCTCGATTTGCTGTAGCGGCTGGTCAGGAATTTGAATCGTGAGAGNNTCACCCGAAAGATAGCATTGCCAAATTGTTCGGCACTCATCAGTTGGTAGGCAACATCGGGGTTAGGCGGGGTCAGGGGGGGAACTTCAGTGATGGGGTCAGGTTGTGGGGGCGGGTTGGTAATATCTGCCGCGTTGGGCGTTTCGGTAGCTGGCAGGGGCGTTTCGCTTTCGCTTGGGATGCCCGCCTGCGCCTCCGCCGATGTATCTGCCAATGCTGTCAATGTCCCTTCAATGCCTGCTTGGATTTGTACAGCATTGGCAGTTTCTATTCCCACTGCCGTGAGCGTGCCTGCCACCGCTTCTTCAATCTCGGAGGCGGGTAACGTCAGCATTTTATTACCATTTAAGGGTATTGCTTGACACCCTAGAAGAAAAGACGCTAACCCAACCAGAAGAGTGAGAAAAAGCGGTATGCGTTTCATTGGTTTTTTCGGAAAGAGAACAGCATCAACACAAACATGCCAGTGATGATTGCTAAAGAGTACAAGCAGTATTGGCAAAAGGCATGAATGACAAATGCCTCCAGTGCGGTAAGCCCCAGCGAGAACAGGAAGGCAAAGCCTACCAACCCAGCCAGCAACTCACGCTGATAACTGCGCACCCAACTCGACCAATCTGCCAGCCAAATGACTGCAAAAATGGCGATATAGCCCAATAGCCCAAGTAGAGCGACCGGCATGGGTCCGATGGAAGAAAATTCCCCTTGTGGACCACTGACTTTGCCGCAATCTAGCCAGGTGTTGACCGTGCAGGTGAGAGACAAGACGCCTTCATGGAAAAGGTATAGGTAATAGGAGACAACAATACCAAGCACGGCGAGCGCTTGGATGATGCGCACGTTCCAGTCTTGGGGTGGTTGGATGGTTTTCTCTGACATGGTATTTCTTACCGGTTATTTGCCACGCAAAACAGCTTTCGCAGTTTCCACTTCGCGTGCCAGGTCTTGGGGCGTTTGTACACCGACCAGTTTGCTTCCATTGACAAAGAAGGTGGGGGTGGAATTGACCCCAAGGCTGGATAATTTGGAGATATTGCTTCCCACAGTATCAGCATAGCGATTGCTAGCCAAACATTCTTCAAAAGCAGTTGTATCCATGCCAACCGTTTCGGCGGATTTTACCATGCGGTCTTGGGGCACTTCGTGGGAGGTGACCATTGTGGCGAATACATTGTAGTGCCATTCTTCAAATTTCCCTTGTTCTTCCGCACAAAATGCGCCTTGCACAGACAACGCCGTCGCATCTCCTAAGGCAAATGGTACGCGGACGTAATAGACTTCGCCAGTATCCACCAAAGTACTCATAACTTGGGGTTCGTACTGCATGGCGTAGCCTTGACAAGCTGGGCAACCATAGTCATAAATTTCATAAATTTTGACTACGGCGTCCGCATTCCCTTTTTCAATGCAACGGCTGGCATTTTCGGCGCAATAAGTATCCAAGGCAAACGGTCCACCGCTTTGCAGACCGCTCCAAATCAATACGCCAAAAAATGCAATACCAGCAAGAATGATGCCCCCAACGACATACCAATTGAAAGTAGGGGAATTTGATGTTTTGCGATAATTAGACATGAACTTGCTCCTTTTTATAGTTGATTTTTGTATTGTACAACGAAATTTTTCTGATGCAATCAAATTTTATCATTACTACATTCGACACGGATGAAAGTTGTGCTTTTTCATCAAAGAAAAATTCGCAACCTACTAGCCGAAAATAGTCTAAAAAAACGGATACGGGTACAAATATCTGGAATTTGCTATTCAGTGTGGATGAGAAATCTCGAATTTTTCTTCAGGGAAAAACGTAATTCCCAAACGCCAAATTAGATGCGGTTAAACCAATTGAAATTATACATGGTTGTGCCACAAGGTGGCTATTTTTGCAATTCGACTAAAAGAATTCCGGTAAATTTTGTTAAAAATAGCAGTGG
The DNA here is from genome assembly GCA_002455215.1 of Anaerolineales bacterium UBA6668. Classification (GTDB taxonomy): domain Bacteria; phylum Chloroflexota; class Anaerolineae; order Anaerolineales; family UBA6668; genus UBA6668. The sequence continues at coordinate 42,020 of DKKK01000201.1, forward strand.
CATAAACTGACTTTTGGGATAAAATTTTTATGTTCAAAACAAATTCGTTTTGTGGCGAACTTACAACCTATTCCACCTTGATGTGGCGAGCTACTGTGCGTTGTCTCATTGGATTCTGCAATGTGTGAACGCTAAGTTGGGTCGCCATTTTTATTTAACTACAGGAGCTAGTAAATATGAATGCGCCAATTAATTCCGGTGATACCGCATGGGTTTTGATTTCAACCGCGCTGGTACTTATGATGACCCCCGCCCTGGCTTTTTTCTATGGAGGGATGGTGCGGAAGAAAAATATCCTTTCTACTTTAAATCTAAGTTTTGTGATGATGGCACTCATTGGGGTGCAATGGGTTCTGTTTGGCTATAGTCTGGCTTTTGGTAAAAGCCAGGGCGGTTTGATTGGCGGGCTAAATTACCTAGGCTTTGCCAATGTTGGAGAAACCCCCAATACCGATTACGCCCCCACCATTCCCCACTTGGCTTTTGCCGCCTACCAGATGATGTTTGCCGTAATTACACCCGCGCTGATTAGTGGCGCTTTTGTAGAGCGAGTACGTTTTAAAGCCTACGTGATTTTTAGCCTATTGTGGGCAACCCTGGTTTATTCGCCGGTGGCACACTGGGTTTGGGCAGTTGGTGGCTTTATTCGCAATTTAGGGGCGCTCGACTTTGCCGGCGGCACAGTGGTACATATCACTGCCGGGCTATCTGCATTGGCATTCGCCCTTGCCATCCGCAAGCGCCGACATTTTGGCAATACCGCTTTCGAGCCCCACAATATCCCGTTTACTGTGTTGGGGGCGGGGTTATTGTGGGCGGGCTGGTTTGGCTTCAATGGTGGAAGTGCTTTGGCGGCAAACGGTTTGGCAGTTCAAGCGATTGTCAATAGCAATAGTGCCGCCGCCGCCGCCGCGCTGGTCTGGATGCTGATTGCTTGGCGCGAAAACAAACCAAGCGTGTTGGGAATTGTCACCGGCGCAGTGGTGGGTTTGGTTGCTATTACGCCTGCCGCCGGCTTTGTCACCCCGCTTTCGGCAATGGCGATTGGCGCGATTGCCGCTCCCATCAGCTACTATGCTATCAAACTACGCCACAAATTTGGTTTGGACGAATCGCTAGACGTGATGGCTTGTCACGGCACGGGCGGTTTGTGGGGCGCAATTGCGACTGGCATTTTTGCCAGCAAGGCTATCAACCCAGCCGGTGCGGATGGATTACTCTATGGGAACGGGCAATTGCTAGTGGCGCAAATTTTGGGTGCAGTGATTGCTGGGGCATTTGCCTTTGGGGTTACCTTCACTTTGGCAAAAGTTTTGCAAGCTACAGTTGGTTTAAGCGTAGATGAACGCTCCGAAGAAGTAGGGTTGGATATCAGCGAACACGGTGAACGCGCATACGCCTAATCCGCATCTTTCATAACCTTTGAAATTTAAATCAGGACAGGTACAAACCCCATGAAGAAAATTGAAGCAATCTTTCGTGAAGAAAAACTCAACGATGTCAAGCAAGCCTTGTACAACATCGGTGTTTACGGCATGAACGTTGTCGAAGTGCGTGGGCACGGACGACAAGGCGGTATAGAACTCATCGGACGCAGTGGCACTTATAAAGTGGACTTGCTTCCGCGCATCCAAATGAACATTATCCTGAGCGACCACAACTTGCAAAAAGTGATAGACACCATTTGTGAAGCCGCTCGCACGGGCAATAAAGGAGATGGCATCATCTTTGTTTACCCAGTTGAAGATGTGATTCGCATCCGCACGGGTGAACGTGGCAAACAAGCGCTTTCGTATGAAGGTGATATTGACACACGCAAAAAGTAGCTCACATAAACCGCAGGTCTATTAAGCATAAAACGCACGTCTCCGTGCGTTTTGCTTTTATTCTGTGCCTTGCACCGGAAGAGTCGGGTATCAGTCTACACTGGAAAAGTGGTAGGTTTTTCCGCTATGCTCATCCACCGCACCTTCAAAAATAGCCACCCCCACGGCTTCACAGCCGATAAAAGTTGCCAAACTGGGCAAATAATGTTGAGCGGGCCATTTGCGCTTTCTACCCATGAGTGCATTATTCAGCCGTTCCGAAATATAGCGCAGTTCGTTGGACAAGTTGGTTTGTGGGTGTAGAAAAACCAACTGTTGCATTTCGTCAAATTCACTGCTAAATTCCACCAACTTCTCCAAACCTTGTGCGCGGGTGCGAGTTTTTTCAATCGCAATCATCTTGCCGTTTTCCATGCTCAGTACTGGCTTGATTTTTAGCATTTCGCCCAAAATGGCTTGTGATGGGCGTAGGATTTTTTGGCGATTGAGCGCTTCTAACGCTTCCGTGAGATAAATGGAATAAGTGTGCTTAGCTAGCCCACGAATGAGCCGTTCAAGTTCGTGGATAGGAGTATTTGCCAATAATAAGTTCGCTACTTCCGTGACCAGACACGCCAGAGTCACGCCAATTTCACGCGAGTCAATCACTGTCACATTAGGACGACTCCCCAACCAAATTGCCGCCTGCCGGGCATTCTGCACCAGTGGCGAAAGATCACCACTCATGTGAATAGCAACAATCGGTCGCCCATCGTATGAAACTTGTTGATAAAATTCGGCAATTTGTTCGGGGCGGGGGATTTCCAGTGTGGGAAAAGCCTTCTCGCGGTGGCTCACCCCCTGTAGCTTAACTAAATCCAGTTCTGGCTCATTGTAGAAATGCTCGCCGACGCGAATTCTCAATGGCAAGATGCGAACTTGATACTGGCGGGCTAGATCTGCGGGAACAAATTGCGCACTGCTATCCGTGACGAGATGAACCGGCAAACCGGGCAACATAAGGGGGGCGGTCATTTATTCAACCGATAGCAGGTAAAAATAGTGGGGTTGTCCGCCAAAATAGGCTTCTACCACTTGGTCGCTGTACGTTGCTTGTAATTTTTCCACCAATTCTTCAGCTTGAGCGCCGGTAGTGTCATGCCCATAATACAGAGTAATCAACTCTTTTTGTTCCGCGCTCATTTTGTGAAGTAAATCTCGCACACAACTTTCGACATCGCCGGCGCTACAAACCAATTTGCCATTATAAATGCCAATAATTTGCCCTTCTTCCACCGCCACGCCATCCAAATTAACCGTGCGGGTGGCAATGGTAACTTCACCGGTATCCACTTGCCCCGCTTGTGTCTGCATCGAATCGGCAATCGTTTGTATGTCGCCATCGCCTTCAAAGGCAGTTAGTGCGGCAATGCCTTGCGGAATGGTGCGGGTAGGTACAACCAGCACTTGTTTGGCGCTGACTTCGGCGGCTTGTTGCGCCGCAAGTTGGATATTCTTGTTGTTGGGGAGAATAATCACTCGCTCGGTGGGCAGATGCTCAAAAGCAGACAAAATGTCTTGTGTGCTGGGGTTCATCGTTTGCCCACCGGAAACCAAAGCCACCGGCCCTAGCGCAATGCTGGGCAAAATTTGGTCAAAACCCTTGCCCGGCGAAATGACGACAGCCACAATTTGCCCTTCTTCCATTTCAACTACGGGCATGTCGCTTTGTTTTTGTGCCATTTGCTGTTCTATTTGGTCGAGCAAATTTTCCAAATGCACTTTTACCACCACCCCCAGTGTTTCAATATATTCAATAGGTTCATAACGCCGTTCTTTGGGCAAGTGAATGTGCATACGCACCAATTCTTCGCCTTCGCCTACCTGAATCGATGTGCCCAGTGTTTCCAAATGCTGATAAAAACCAGCTAAGTCCAGATGGGCATACGGGCGAAAATCTACAATCACTTCCCAATCTTGCCCGGGCTCTACTTCTTCCATTGCCGCTCCCACCGCATCCAAATCCAGTGGCTTATATTGGGAAGCGAGACGGGTGTCCAGCGATTCGCCCCGCATGAAGCGTAACATACCATCAAAAATAGTCTTAAGCCCAAAGCCGCCCGAGTCCACCACTTTGGCTTGTTTTAGTACCGGCAAAAGTTCGGGTGTGCGCTCCACTGAGCGGTGTGCAGACTGGCAAATGGACTCAAGTGCCACCAGCAGGTCTTGGGTTTGGGCGGGCAAGGCTTTGGCATCGTGTGAGACGTCTTTGATAACCGTGAGAATAGTGCCTTCCACAGGTTTTACTACCCCACGGTAAGCCGTTTCTCGCGCTTCTTGCAAAGCATCTACCAAAATGGGCACATCTAGCAAGGCGTGATCTTTTAACCCGCGAGCCAAACCCCGCAAGATTTGTGACAAAATCACCCCCGAATTGCCACGCGCACCCATCAATGCCCCGTGCGCCAGTGCATGGACAACTTTTGCCGCGTGATTTTCCTTCATGCGATCTAGCTCTTGACAAGCTGAACGCAGGGTCAGAAGCATATTCGTTCCGGTATCACCATCGGGAACCGGAAAAACGTTTAATTGATTGACAGTTTCGTGGTTGGTTTCAAACCAGACAACGGCACCTTGCAACACTTGCTTCAGTGCATTTCCATCCATTTGGCGCACAGCTTCAGTCATGTGGTGAATCTCTTGGTAAAAAATTAATCTGAATTGCTAACTCGCAAACCGTGAACGTGGACATGCACGTGCTCCACAGTTAGTTCGGTGGCTTGTTCGACTTGGTAGCGCACAGCGTTGGACAGGCTCCGCGCAACTTGGGCAAGATTGGTACCATATTCCATGATGACATACACATCAATGACAACGGTATTTTCAGGCGAAATGGTCACTTCAATGCCTTTGTGGGGGTCACGGGTCAGTGCATTGGCAATGCCGTCCACCACATTTTTTGCCGCCATTCCAACCACACCATAGCTTGAGAGCACGGCATGGCTGGCGATGCTGGCAATGGCACTGCCAGCTATTTGGATATTGCCTAAGGAAGGTTGAGAATCGGACATGCTAACTCCATCTTATTGGGGGGCTGAACAAGTTACGCAAGCATTGCCTAAATAACCCGCTAAAAGTGAAAAGGCTACGCACCCAATGCCAATTTGCCCACACCTGCCGAAACGTAAACTTGCTAACTCTCAAATTTGCTGAGAAGTAGGAACTAATCCCTTCGGTGTGATTGCGGGGCGCAAGGAACGGGCTATATTCGACACGACGCGATATTTGATACGGTGAGATATGCCGAATACCCCATTGCACCTTTTTCCGTTAAGCAAAAAGACGCAATCTCTGTACGTGCCGAACATAATTTTACCAGATGCTACTATTCGCGGTGGGCAATCCCCACAACAGTTTGCCCGGTAAAAAAGTCAAATGTTTCGATTGTACCTTCGACACCGTAGCCGCTTAAATGCCATGCTGGGCGTGGCGCTAGCGGGTGCAAGCCTATCAACTGTACACCATTGACCTTAACCCCGCCGGTATCCATCTGGCGGGCAATGCGTAGGGCATGATTTTCTTCGCCAAAGACATAGCCGCCCAATCCAAAAGGTGGTTGGTTGGCGAGCCGCAGGGCTTCTTCATCGGTGTGGAAGGTGTGAATCACAGCCAAGGGTCCAAACGTTTCGTGTAAGGTGGCATCGGGTGAAACATCACTGACTAAAGTGGGCGCAAACCAATAACCATCGCCGCTGGGGAGTGGTGTACTTTGCAAGATGCGTCCGCCCAGCCCTTGCAGGTGCTCGGCAGAGCGTGCAACCCCATTGCGGTGCGCGGCATGAATCAGCGGTCCCATCTGGCTAGTGCTATCTAGCGAATGTCCAACTCGCACTTGGCTCAGGGCATCCAATGCGCGTTCCAGCAATTCCGGATACACCTTTTCATGCACCAAAAGCCGCCCCAAAGCGCGACACCATTGCCCATTTAGTGTGGTCAGCCCGCGCACCACCCCTTGCGCCGCCCATTCCAAATTGGCAGATTCCAACACGACCAGCGCATTGTTGCCGCCCAGTTCCAATTGCATCGGCTTAAACTCGTGGGCACAAGCCGTGGCAACTGCCCGCCCGCCTTGCAAACCGCCGGTAAAACTGACAGCCCGCACCCGACTATCTCCCACCAAAGTAGCGCCCACCGCCGCACCGCCATGTACTTGTTGGTAAACGCCTGCTGGTAAACCCACCGCATGGATGGCTTGGGCAAGAAATTGACAGGAATAGGGCGCCCACTCGGAAGGTTTGAGCAAAGTGGGACAGCCAACCGCCAGCGCATTAGCAATTTTGTGGGCGGCGAGCGGGGCGGGAGCGTTCCACGGTACGATGCACACTGCCACGCCTAGCGGTTTGCGTAAAATTTCCACATTGCCAAACTTGCCCGGCAGGGATTGCACCAGCCGCCCTTCCCGTAGTTGTTGTGCGGCGGTGCGAAATGCCAAATGCACAATTGCCACCAGCATACGGGATAGTTCAATCACAATGCCAGTGCTGGCTGATTCGGTTTGGGCAATGGCTTCAGTCTTGCCTTGCAGATGTTCGGCAACCCGCTCTAGCCAATCTGCACGTTCCAGTGGTGGCGTGTTGCGCCACATGCCGCTTTGATGGGCTTGATAGGCAGATTGCAAAGCCAATTCAAGCGCATCGGGGGCAGTGGCTACTTGGTTGGCATAGGCTTCTCCAGTGTTTGGGTCGTGGAGCATGGCGGGCAAGGTGAGCGCAGGGGCGCAAAAACTGCCATTGATATAATCTTGTAAAGGAGGAAATTGAAGTCTCATCGCAGTAACACACTCGTAACCAGTTTCGGCTTATTTAAAAAATTCTTGGGAAAAGTACGGGTGTTTTTTGCTTGTAGGCTTCATAATCTGCTTGCCCACCCCACTTCCTATCCGATTTTGCTTCTAATAAGGGAATGCCACTGACACGGGTGAGTAGCAGGGTGACAAAGAGCGGGGAAATGAGCGTGACCCATTGCCAGCCTGACAACGCCGGAAAGGCAATGATCGCAACGCCGAGCCACAGCAAAATTTCGCCAAAATAGTTGGGATGGCGCGAGCGTGCCCACAGCCCGCTTTGGATAAATTTGCCCTTGTTTGCTGGGTTGGCATTGAAGGCGCTTTTTTGTTGGTCGGCAATCGTCTCAATAGCAAAACCCACCAACCATGCCAGAAAACCCACCCAAGCAAAGGCATCTAGCCCAGTTTGGTGTGTGCTGGTGATGCCTGCCCACGCTGTGGCGGCAGTGAAAGCAACCCATAACCCTTGGATTGTCCACACGTTTAGGAAACGGATGAAAGACGGTTTGATGTCGTCAAAGCGGTCATCTTTGCCCGCTTTGTGTACCCGGCGATAGAGAAATGCACCCAGCCGTATTGCCCAAACCAACACAACTGCCCACAATAGGAAGGAACGTGGCTGTGGGTTGGTGACGCTAAATAAGGCAAAACTGGTGATGGAAATGTAGGTAATACTTCCGGTAATGTCAAAAAATTTTTCGGTTTGCTGGATAAAAGCAGGGATAAAAACAACCCATTGAACAACAAATGCTAGACCGACTGACATGGTAAACAATGCTAAACCGTTCCAATCCTGCCCGTTTTGGCTTCCTGCCCACGCCAAGCCAAAGCCAATGGCAAGGATGATGGGAAATGAAATCAAGGCGATTCGTTCTGCTTTTGTCATAGGGTTACTCCTGTGGCTACGGGGACGACTATTTTGCAAGCAACATATCTGCGAAAAAAGACCTGTTCGGCGCATAGACCGATTATCAAATAAGTATAGCATTGCTATGTTCGGTACGCATGAAAATAGTACCTTTTCCCAGCCAAAATATGTAATTATGATTTGTGTTGAACATCTTGTTAGATTGATAAAACTTAAGTACTATTCATCCGTGTTGTATAATAGGAATTATTCCCAATGATAGGTTGCGATTACTGTTTTGTGAGGGTCGTGGCATTTGCAGGTTTCATTTTTTCACACGTTGGTTCAGCAAGTTTTAGCGATTGTTTTTTACACGGCACTTTTATGAAAAAAACCTTTCTCTTATATCGAGCATGGGCAAAGAGCGTATCTTCTTTCTTTCAGGGGAGCACGTGGTTGTTGATTGCGCCGAGACTGCTTATCCTGTGCATGGCGCTGTGGCTAGGAGTACCGCAATTCACCAGTTTGGCACAAATGGATGGGCGGGAAAAAATCGCAGATATCGTGTGGACAGATACCGAAAATGGTGGGCTGGCACAGGTGGTCGTCTATCTGAGCGACCAAGCTGATTTGACCACGCGAGAAAAGGGTTTAGTACCGGAAGCAATGGAACAGGCAGAGCAAGGCGCGTATGTGTTTGCCGCTTTGCAAGCAGTGCAGATGCGTAGCCAAATCCCCATCCAGCAGTTACTCACCCAACGCCAACATCCTTTTCAGCCTTTTTGGGTTGTCAATGCCGTGGCAAGCACCATTAATCGGGGAACCTTGCTGGCGCTTGCCGCTCAACCCGGCGTAGCAAAAATTGAGAGTAACCGCCCCTTCTTGGGGGTGCTATCCCCTGCTCCTAAGCCATCTGCCGCTCCCATGCAGTTAGGGGTAGAACCGAATATCGCCTGGATTCATGCCGATAGCCTGTGGGGGCTAGGCTATACCGGACAAAATATGGTGGTGGCTTCGGCAGATACTGGGGTAGATTGGAGCCACTTGGCGCTCAAAGACAAATATCGTGGCTGGGATGGCGCATCGGTTAACCATGATTATGCCTGGCATGACGCAATCCACTCAGATATTAGTGGCAATGGCACTAACCCGTGCGGTTTTTCTTCTCTGACAGCCTGTGATGATTATGGGCATGGCTCTCACACAGTCGGCATCATGGTGGGGGATGATGGTAGCAACCAAATTGGCGTTGCGCCAGGCGCAAAATGGATCGCCTGCCGCAACATGGAGCAAGGTTATGGGCAGTTGAGTACCTATTTGGAGTGTTTGCAGTTTTTTCTTGCCCCCACCCAAACAGATGGCTCGAACCCCGACCCGTCTATGCGTCCACACATCATCAATAACTCTTATGCCTGCGGAACTTCGGAAGGGTGTGGCTATACCAGTTTGGATACCGCCATCCAAAATTTGCGCAGTGCGGGCATTATGTTTGTGGCGGCGGCGGGCAACAGCGGTCCGTCCTGCAACATCATTTCGTTTCCACCTGCCATGTCACCCTATGCCTTCACGATTGGGGCGACCTATGCCAGTAGCGATACCATTGCCAGCTTTAGTAGCCGCGGACCCATAGCGGTAAATGGCAGTAACCTGCTTAAACCGGATATGGTCGCGCCGGGGCAGGGCATTCGCTCATCGGTGCTGGCGGGTGGATACGCCTATCTGAGCGGCACCAGAATGGCGGCGCCACATGTTGCAGGCAGTATTGCCTTGCTGTGGTCAGCACACCCCTGGCTCTTGCGCAATGTGGCTTTGACCGAACAATATTATCGCCAGACAGTACGCCCACTCACTTCTTCACAAACTTGCGGGAGCTATCCGGGCAGTCAAGTACCCAATGCTGTGTATGGCTATGGTGCGCTGGATGTGTTGGCTACGCATAATTTCCTGAATAGTTTGTATATTTATTACTTCCCTTATATTTCCATTCCCTAATGATACGCACCTATCAACCGCTTTTTTCCCCTGAGCCGGACGCGCAAGGTTACTATCCCATCTGCCGCGTGGCACAATTAGCAGAGACCGTGCTCACTGTAAAATTGACGGGCTGGCAATTGCTTTTGCTATTGCAAGAAGAAACTGGGCAAATGCAGGTGCGAGCGTACTCGGCGCTATGTCCGCACCAGTCGGCAAATTTAGCAATCGGAGAACTCGTGTCGTATGATGGAAAGCTTTGCATTGAGTGCCCGTTACACCAGTGGCGTTTTGATTTGCGCGATGGCAAACAACAATACCCTGCAGAAAATCACTTGCAACTGACCCGTTATCTCACTGAAGTGCGAGCGGATGGCAAGGTGTGGGTGCAATTGGGAAAAGGGTAACCCTTTCGAAAAAACAACACTATATGCAAATAAAGAACATTGTACTTTTTATTCTGTAAGCAACAACATATCAGCATCTTCAATATAAACCACGGCAAAATACGGTGAATTTTGTTAGAATTGAGTAATAGTTTATTTGAAGGTAAACAAACATCTTGTGTATTTTGCTGTTTTTAGCTAAAATATAGCGAAGTGCTGATTTAACCGTTTGTGTATTTTCAAGTTCCTTCTTCAATATTTGGATACAACCTGCTCAGTCGATGATTTAGATACATGCAGTCGCATTTGAGAATTGCTGTAGCGTGAGATATCCATAAACGGGATATTTATGAAAATCCTGAATCGGAAATATTATTTTTCAACAAAACGCCCCCGCGTTAGAGGCAGTTCAAATGGCTGAAACAATTCTGATAATTGATGACGATCCGGACATTATTGACTTGGTAAAAATGATTATGGAAGCGGAAAATTTCCGTATCATTAGCGCAATGACCGGCAAAGAAGGTTTGCGCCAAGCTTTTGAGCATCACCCGAATCTGATTTTACTGGACGTAATGATGCCTGACATGGATGGTTGGGAGGCTTGTCGCCGGTTGCGTGAACTCTCCGATGTCCCAATCATTTTCCTGTCTGCACGTGGCTCATCCGATGACATCGTGCGTGGCTTAAACATCGGCGCCGATGATGNNGCCATTTAATTATCAAGAATTATTGGCACGTATTCGCGCCAACTTACGGCGCAATCCATCCCCTGAAATGATGGATATTATGACCTTTAACAACATCCCATTGGAAATCAACCTAGACCGCCGAGAAATCCGCTTGCGCGACCAATTGGTTGAACTCAGCCCACGCGAATTTGCCTTATTGGTCACTTTAGCACGCCACTCTGGCAAGGTTATCTCGCGTGAAGATTTGGTGCGCGAAGCATGGGGGCCAGACTCCATGCGAGCCATGGACCAACTCAAATTGTATATTTTGTACCTACGGCGCAAAATCGAAAAAGACCCCGACGACCCCAAAATCGTCGTTACTGCACGTGGAATTGGTTACCGCTTCAATTCGAACCCAGATGCGCTCTAATCGAAGCTAGGGCTTTCGTTGCGGTTGTGTCCGAGCAATTAGGTTAAAAGACACCCAGCAGGTGGGTGTCTTTTTTTATCAATCACCAACTCAATTCTTTGATGAGTGTGCAAAGTCTCAACTGTTGTCTTAAAAGGTATTTATGAAAAAACAACTGCGTTGGTTAATAACACTTGGCTTATTTTGTCTGCTTAGCGCCGGAATGGGTTATACACTCAACCTTTCCAAAGCGCAAGCCCATGCCTTTGTCACCCACCCGCCCGCCGAGCGCGAAGCCTACGAGAAATCGCCCAGTGATTTCAACCTGCCCGCCGAAGCGCTTACACTTACCACCAGTGATGGTTTGCACCTTGCCGCTTGGTATGTGCCCTCACAAAACGGCGCGGCGGTCATTGCTCAGCACGGTTACCAAAGCGACCGCTCAGAAATGTTGGAAGAAGCTACTATACTGGCGGAAGCGGGCTTTGGGGTGCTGGTGATGGATCTGCGTACTCACGGGCAAAGCGATGGCGAGTATATCACTTTTGGCGTGGCAGAAATGGCGGATATGCAAGCCGCTTGGGACTATTTGCTCACGCGCCCCGATGTACAACCCACCCGGATTGGCTTATTGGGCAACAGCATGGGCGGTTCTATCGTCTTGCAATACGCCGCCCAGAATCCAGACGTGCAAGCAGTGATGGCAGATAGCGCTTTCTCCTCCATTGATGATACTATTGCCGTTTCGGTCAAACACTTCACTGGATTGCCTGCCTTTCCGTTTGCCACTCTCATTACCTATTTTGCCGAACAAGAGACAGGCATTGACTCCAATGCCATTGCCGCTACGCGCTTAATTGCCAATATTAGCCCGCGCCCGGTATTTTTGCTACAAGGCGGGGCAGATACAGTCGTCTCTGCCGAAAGTGGCGCAAAGCTATTTGCCGCCGCTCTGCAACCGAAAGAGCTATGGTATGACGCCAATTTGGGGCATGTGGAATTTCAACAAACCTATCCCCAAGAGTATGCCAAACGAACGATTGCTTTTTTTCGCACACATCTACTAAAATAACCGCCTATGGCACTCGACAAATTTGGGCGCAATATTCATTATTTGCGCATTAGCTTGACCGACCGTTGTAACTTGCGGTGTGTGTACTGTATGCCAGAAGACATTACCTTCCGACCGCGGATGGAATTAATGCAAAATGATGAACTGGCTAGACTGGTGCGCTTATTCGCAGATTTGGGCTTTGACAAAATTCGCCTAACCGGTGGCGAACCCACCATCCGCGAAAACATTGTTTCCATCGTTGGCATGATTGCCAGTACTCCCGGTGTGAAATCCCTGAGTATGACTACCAATGGGGTCTTACTGCCGCAACTTGCCCAACCCTTAAAAGAAGCCGGTTTGCAACGGGTGAATATCAGCATTGACACATTGGATGAAAAAGAATTTCGAAAAATCACCCGCTGGGGTAAATTGGAACAGGTTTGGCAAGGAATCCTGGAAAGTGAGCGGGTGGGGCTGACCCCTGTCAAGTTAAATGCGGTCATCGCGCGGGGCTTTAATGAATCAGCAATTGCTCCATTGGCTCGCCTAACTTACGAACACAATTGGCAAATTCGCTTTATCGAAATGATGCCGTTCGGTGAAGTTGCCGACTTCCAGCAGTCGCAAATCATTCGGGCAAAAGAAATGCGCGATGTGATTCGGGCGGAAGTGGGCAAACTTTCACCCGTGACAGATGTGGCGCGAGCGAGTGGGGTCAACACAATGCAGGTTGCCCCTGCCGATGAGAAGCATGTCCCTTTGTTAGATGGCGAAGCGCGACTCTATCAGTTGCAAGGCGCTAAAGGTACGCTGGGCTTTATTAGCAGTGTAACCGAACCTTTTTGTGCTCATTGCACTCGCGCTCGTTTGACTGCCGATGGTCGTTTACGCCTGTGCCTTCTGCGCGAGAAAGAAGTAGATTTGCTCACGCCCCTGCGTCAAGGGGCAACACAAAATGAATTGCAAGACTTGATTTTACAAGGAATTTGGCACAAACCGTGGGGGCATGGCTTGGCTCATAATGTCATTCCAATGAACCGTGTGATGAGCGAGATTGGCGGTTAGCCTATTTCCCTAGCTACGTTTTGAATAAGTTTGTGATTTTTACTTGCTTAATAACAACAAAGAAGCTCCATTTGGAGCTTCTTTGTTGTTATTAAATTGTGGGGTTGAATGTTTGTTACTTCTCTGGTCGTGGTCGCCACGGTGTACCGAGCATGGGTAAGACAATATTGTCCAAACCAATGTACCCTGCAACTTTCCATGCCATCATTAGCAAGAAGGCGAGAATGAAAAGTACGGGGTTGGTGCTAGCAGAACCTGCCAACATGAAGTTGAAGTTCATAAACGCACCGAAGAAAGCGGCAAAACCAGTGAAAATACCCAATATCAAGGCGATACCCACTAACAATTCGCCGTAGGCAATCAACTTGGCAAACCATGTATAAGAACCAGATTCAAGCAAGCCACTTAGGAAGGAGCGATACCAACCGAAGGTGATAGCTGGACGTCCGGTTTCAGGGATGGCAACTGCACGTTCCCAATATCCCTTTAAGGCTTCGCCAGTTTGTACCCACGCTGGATCGGTTACTTTGTGCCAGCCAGCGGTAATCCATTGCCAACCTACATACAGGCGGACGACTAGCCAGAACCAAGCCGCCCAAGTGCTACTGAATAGGTTTTCAATAAATTCGGGGTCGCGAACGACTTTCTTGTTGATGTTTAACTTGAACATGATGTACTCCTTTTTTGTATGCTATGTGTTCAGTTTGAACTGTAAATTCATAAAACTATCATAATATAAAAGGGCATCTGGCTTATAGTATCAATTGTCATTATTACTGGGTTACATCTTAAGGTTAAAGTATGATAAATAGCACATGAGTGTCGGATGAGAGAAGTGGCTTGTTTAGAGTAGGCAAGTTAACTACTCATCCCTTTGTAGCCAATCCACAGGATGCAAAAAAAAGTACATTTTTCCAGCGAAAAATGTACTTTTCGGTCATCGGCACAAACGCCCAATATAAACGGTGAATAAACGATTAGAGTTTACACTGGGTCGTAGCCAGCCTGTTGGTCACAACCGAAACGCTCGAAAGGTCGAGAAAGATGGGTAAACGGCTTGCGTTACCTGCGTGTGGGCAGGCGTGGGCTACTACTTTGTGGCACGCTTGGGAGCAGGAAAAACTCGAAGCGTAGAAAATGCTCGCTCTGCTGGGAGAGCCAAATGCCGCAGAATCCACACTGCCTGCCCTGAGTTTACGAAGGGTCAGGTGCAGGCAGTGTTAGACTCGCTCTTTGTCTTTGTACTTCCTGAAATTATTGATGAGTTCGCCAAATGATTTCGGCGCGTACTTTTCAAATTCTTCTTCTTCCACAAAAACATAATCGAAGCGGATTTTATTTTGCGTGGCGTTGATATCTTCACACCATTTTTTCAAGCGTTCCATTTTTAGCGGGACGTCTAAATCTTCAAGCCCTTTGGTTTCGACAATCCAAATATCTTTCGGGCTGGTTTTTACGATAAAGTCGGGATAATAGGTTGAGATATTGCCAGCGGCATTGACATAATCAATGCGAAAATTCACGGCAAAATAATTTTTGGCGTAGGAAACAATGTCATCGCATTTTTCAAGGAAGGACGCGAACAATAATTCTAGGTGACTGTCGCCCACGATTTTGTTGAACACGCTTTTTTGCGCCATGAGATAACCTTGCTCTTTGACCACAAACGGGCGGGTTTGCCTGAGTTTTATGGTATCGCGTATTTCAGCGCTCCCTTTGTCTTGCACGGTTAATTCGTTGATTTTCTTCTTGAAAGTTTCAACAATCGTTTTGCTCGCTTCGAGTTCGGAAAGGTTGCGAATCGTGTTCAGGTCGTCAATATCAACGGCGGAAGTAAAAAGATATTGCCCGATAAATTCCTTCACTTTGCCATAAAGAACATCGTACCCGCTGACAAGGCGCAAGTCTTTCATAATCACTTGGGCAAAGTATCCAATCACGCTTCGATAATCGGTGACGGCGGCGGAATCAAGATAAGTGCTGTGATTAATTTCAGTTTTTGTGATGTCATAAAAAATAATTTCACGCTTTTCTACTTCGGAAAATTGTTTGTATTCAATTTTCTTGTGACCAAAAGAAGCCAGCGCAAGGTCTTCAAGCCGTTTGTATTCGCGGTAAATGCGCGGGGTGAGAACGGGGATTTCAATATCGAGTTTGTCAATATCTTTTCGGGTGTTTTCTTTGTCGACTTCGATAATAATGGGCGCGTGCGCGGCTGTACCTGCCCCCATTGGTTTCCGTTCCAGTTCCACGCCTTCGCTTTTGATGGATTCGACAAACTCCATAAAGGCTTCTGTTCCAACCACGCTGACATATTCGGTGGTATCCGCGCCAAGATACATTCGGCGCAAGCCACGCCCTAAAGTTTGCTCGGGCAGAATATTGCTTTTTGAAGCATACGCCCGCAAACCGACAATGGTGGTCACGTTTCGCACGTCCCAACCTTCTTTGAGCATCAACACGGAAACGATCACTTTATACGGGCTGTTCCATGTATCAATTTGATTAGATTGCTTGCGAAGTTTATCCAGTTCTTCCTTGCTTTTCTTTGAATCCGATTCTGAAATTTCGCCGTTGTTGTTGGTGTGAATGACAAGTACCGCGTCTTTGAACTCTGGATAAGTGCTTTCCAAATATTCGGCAACATCATCACAGTTTTTTGTATCATCGGTCATCACGAATAAAACGGCTTTCTTGCCAAGTTTTTCATGTTCGGGATACACCTTGCGCCATTCTTCCACGCCAAGATGAATGTAATCGCTATATTTTTCCGTAAATTTTGAACTCTTTTTCTCGACAAGTTTGGCACGGCTGGCAAAATCGGGCAGAACGGGATGTTTCACCACGTTTTGAGTGATGGCTTCGACGAGCGGATAATCGCAAACGGTCTGCACAAAAATCGCGCCGTTGTTGTGTTTTGGCGTGGCGGTTACATCCAATTGCAAAGATAGAAAATGGTTTTTTTGTTTCAAGCGGTTATGAATATCTTGAATGGACTTAAACCATGCCAGGCGGCTGTCGTGGATGTGGTGCGCTTCATCGTTGACCACCACCAATTCATCAATTTCGCGCACAATCATCCCTAAATCTACTTTGGATTCATTGGTCTTGCCTGTGGGACGTTTACCCAGAAAATAATCTTCGAGATTATCGTCATCGAAAGATGGGATGGATTCATCTCCAGCGTAGACTCGATGGATGTTGGTCAAGAACAGGTTGCCCGTTTTGCGAACGATGGATACATCATCCTGGATGTGAAGCGTCATTTGAAAATCATCCTGCCAGTTTTGACCTTCATAACCGTTATCGGGTAAAAGCGGGTCTTGGAAGAAAATTTTCAAGCTGTCAAAATCTGTCCGCAAGCGGTCCAGTACGATGATGTTAGGGGCAATCAATAAAAAGTTTGTGGCAAGTTGCGACTCTTCTTCATACAGTTTGTGAAAGTAACACCATGTAATGAAAAGACTCATCACTTTGGTTTTACCGCTTCCCGTTGCCATCTTTACCACAAGCCTGAGCCAATCTTCATCGAACATACCTGTCGAAACTGCGCCTGATGAATCGTAGCGCATCAGGTCGTATTTATCTTTGACTTTTGCCACTTCATATAAGTAGATGACCGTTTCAACAGATTCGCGTTGGGCAAAATAATATTGAAATTCTTTCAGGTCTTCGCGGATGTGCTGACGATTGAACCACCAATTTAATAAGGCTTGGCTGGTTGCGCTTGCGCCTTCATATCGATTCTCGCGCCATGCTTTCACTTCCCTGCGAATTTTATTGACCAACGGCGGAACCAGTTTGTCATAGACGGAATCGCGCAAATCTTCATCGGCGGGAAACCAACGCTGTTCGGGGTTGAGAACTTCGTATGGGGAAGTGGGAAAGGATGGATGAATTGCCATTAGTTCGATTCCCTTAAGGCGCGTTCCAGCAAGTCGCTTACTTTGAGTTCTTTTGCCCACTGGCGCAGATATTCCAAATCCAGTTCGCCTGCGCGGGTTTTCAGCACGCCTAAAATATCGCGCCATTGCCTTTCAGAAACTTCGCCGCCGATGCGATACCATTCTAATTTGGAAAGAATCGTGTCTTCGGGGCTGGCAAATTTGGCGCTGACTTCGGTTTCAAAGGCAAAAGTCTGTTTTTGAGCGCGGGCAAGTTGGGATTGCAGAAATGGACGCGGACGCGGAATGAAGACATCCACCTTGAAAAAGGTTTCGCGGTGGATGATGTTGAAGCTGGAATTGCGTTCAATCGCTTCAGCAATCATCTCGCCGTCCACATAAAATTCATCCTGCAACGCGGAAACAAACGGCTGGAGATGTTCAAGCCGCATTTCCGCGACGATATCCGAATCTTGCGTGGTGCGCACCATGCCATAGAGCGTACTGGCAAGCGAACCGCCAATGAGATAGGGAACGCCGAGCCGTTCAAACACGCCCGTGACTTTGAGCGTAACTTCCACAGGTTCATTTTGCATGATCGGTTTCTCCGCAAACTTTATGCGCTAACTCATCGCCTAATATCATGCACGCCAGTTTGAAGCGCAGTTCTGCTTCGCTGGCTTGCGGATATTGCGAGCGCAAGCCAGCCTGCGCCAACATTTGGGCGGACTTGTTTAATTGTGCCAGCATGTTCATTTTGCGCGTGGGGGTTGCCTGCCGCCACAACTGGATTTGCAGGGCTTCCATTTTGGGGTGCGTGTCTGAATAAAGGGCTGTCATTATTTGCCTACCATCACATCCAATATCTTCATTGTATCATTCCCAAAAATATCCACCACTTTGACGGCAATCTTGCGCCTGCCAGCGGGGACTTCGTGCGGTGGGGTGGTAAGTTCAAGGGCGCGGTCTTTCTTGGTGCGGAAGGATTGCCATTCATTTTCAAAGATGAAGTCACCCGTCCACATTTCTTCCATCTCTCCGCTGGCTGAATCCTTCACGCGGATAATCTCTCGCTTGTTTTCAAAGTCAAAATCCACCGCCCAATAATCAATCCAATCTGTCCATTTCTTGGTGAGAATTTCACGAGTGACAATGCCCGCCTTGTCCTTTGAGACTTTAATAATCTTGCCGTTTTCCACCACGATTTTATTTGCGCCGTCTTTCAGAGATGCGGATGCGTTTTCGACTGAATCTTGTGAGTAGAAAACGGAGAAATCGGTCAATTCAACGGCAACCGTATTCTTTTTGACAATCGGCTTGACTTCGATATAGGAAACATCGTGAAAGACGACTTGATTCTTTTCGATGGCGCGTTTATCGAACACTTCACGCGGAATGTATTTAAGCGCCAGGTCAATGCCTTTATTCTTGGCTTCTTCTTGAATATTCGGGAACAAGCCCATTTCAAACTCGAAGGCGAGAATGTCCACGCGGGAAATGCGCTTCTCGCGGCACTCCAAAATGATTTCTTCCACAAATAAGCGGGTAACGGGTAAATTGACCGAACCGACCGCCACCATGCGCCCCGACTTTTTGCCGTGAAAGGTTCTAAAGCTTGTGGTGAACAAAGTGACACCATCTCCCACCGCTTCGGCTCTATACGCCCGCAGAATCAGCGCGATAAAATCCTGCTCTTTTCGCCGAATCATTGCATTTTTCATTTCAGCACGGGTAAGATTTCTCCCTTCGGTCGAAATGACAGACTCTTTGTCATTTCGAGGGAGCGAAGCGACCGAGAAATCTACGCCGATATAATGCGCCCGTTCATATTTTCCAAGATTAAGAATTTCAAAGGCTCTAAAATCTTTGCCTTTGGCTTTTAATTCACGTTGCACGCCAATCATGCGCTTGCGGGTGGTGTGAATGGCAAACTTGCCCAAATCAGAACCCATCCATTTGCGGTTGAGTTTTTCGGCAACGGCTAAAGTTGTGCCAGAACCGCAGAAGAAATCGGCAACAATGTCGTTTTCGTTGGAACTGGCGTTGATAATGCGTTCAAGCAAGGCTTCGGGCTTTTGTGTTGGATATTGCGTATCTTCTTTCCCTTGTGAATTTACAGGTGCAATATCAACCCAAAGTGAATCAACAACCTTCCCAGGCATTTCGTGAGAATACATTTTATATCTTGGCTTACCACCAGAAGTGAATACTATTTTGCCTTCCGCCAGCAGTTTATCTATGTTTTCTTGGGAAAATCGCCAGTGAGTACCTGGTGGAGGAGCAATCACTTTATCTCCAAATCTTTTGGGTTCGCCTTTTCCAGCAGCACTAAGATTATGAGTTGTAAATCTACCCCCTTCGTCTTGTGATGTGTAATGTGATTTTATATAGTCGGCGTCATAAGGGATATATTGCTTGTTGTACAAGAAATCGTTGGTCTTTGAATAAACCAAGATATTATCGTGAACCATACCAAAATGTCCGCTGTCGTGACGGAATGCTACGCGCTTCCAAATAAAATCGCCTCTAAAATATGATGAATCAAATATTTCCTCTAGTATGAGACGCAAGAATGAATGAACTCTATAATCACAATGCACATAAATACTCCCATCGTCCGCGAGTAAATCACGCATGAGAATCAAGCGTTCATAAATCATGGCAATAAAACTATCCGCGCCCTTGCCCCAAGTATCACGATAGGCGAGTTCTTCCAATACGTTTGGTCTTTTGGTAAAAGTATCGTCCCCGATTTCAATATCCATTGAAAAATCTGCGCCCACGTCAAAGGGCGGGTCAATGTAAATCAGTTTAATTCCGCCGTTCTTTTCAATTTCTTCGCGCATTGCGCCATTTTTCAACGACGAAAGAATTAACTTGTTATCGCCCCAAATGAGTTTATTTGTCCAACCGCTTTTTTGCCGTCCACGTGTGTCGAATAAACTTAATTGCAAATTGCTCACTTTCTCGGCGCGTGGCTCGTCCACTTGCTCAATGACTTGAAAAGGCAAAACGATATTGGTCACTTCGTTGCTTTTGCCATTCCAAATCAATTCCACTTCGCGCTTATCGTCAAATAAAAGGAAGCGATATTTATCGGGCAGGGGACTGTCCGCTTCGATGAGTTTTAGAATTTCGCGTTTTTCGTGGTCAGTGAGTTTCATAATGTCCCAATTATAAGACAAGGATAGCAAGGAAGGGTCTAACTTATGAGTGAAACGGGGGTAAAAAAACTGACGTTAAACGCGAGACTATGAAGTTTGCGCTTCTCGCTCTTTGGCTAGCTTTCTTTTGACAAATGCCACCAACCCGCCTGCTTCCATAATTTGCACTGCTGTTTCTGAGAAGGGCGGAAATTCGAAAGGAGTCTCGTTAATATACAGGGTATGATTGGGCAAATCAATGTGGCAGGTATCACCTGCTTGGGCAAAGGCAACCGCGGCAGGGCAGGTGATTGCCAAAAGTCCATTGTTAATGGCATTGCGATAGTAAATGCGGGCAAAACTAACCGCAACCACTGCTTGCACGCCCGCCAATTTTAGGCAGGTCACCGCTTGTTCGCGGCTACTGCCATTGCCAAAATTCTTGCCAGCCACCACCACATCCCCCATCTGCACCTGCGTGGCAAAGTTAGGGTCTAAATCTTCTAGCGCGTATTTCGGATATTCTTGTGGGTCACGCACACTGTAGGTGTATTTACCCGGGAAAATCACATCTGTATTAATGTCATCGCCGTATTTCCAAATCTTACTCATAAGCCTTACTCCAAATCTTGGGGGGCGCCGATATGCCCGAGAATTGCGCTTGCGGCAACCACCGCCGGGCTTGCCAGATAAATGCCTGCTTCGGGTTCGCCCATGCGTCCTTTAAAATTGCGATTGGCAGACGTGATAGAAGCTTCGCCAGGCGCGGGAATGCCCATGTGATTGCCCATGCACGGACCACAGCCCGGACTTTCAAACATCGCTCCTGCTTCGAGTAAAGTTTGGGTATAGCCAAGTTGTGTGGCGGCAAGCATCACTTCACTGCTGGCGGGGATGATAATGAAACGTATATTTGGGTGAGCTTTTCGACCCTTCACTACGGCGGCGGCGGCGGCAAGGTCTTCCAAACGCCCGTTGGTGCAAGTGCCGAGAAACGCCACTTCAATGGGTGTGCCACGTACCGCGCTCATTGGTTGAACATTGTCGGTGCGGTGCGGGCAACTGACCATAATATCAAGCTGGCTTAGGTCAATGTGATGCTTTTCAGCATAGTGCGCATCGGCATCGGGATATAGCGCATCCGCTGAAACAATTTTGCGACAGCTATCTAGGTCTTGCCCGGTGCGGCGGCTGAGTCTTTGTGCAAGGTACTCAAATACGGCAGAATCAGGGGGTAAATAGGCATTCTTTGCGCCAAATTCTGCCATCATATTGGGAATCACCATCCGGCTTTCTAGGCTCAAACTGGCCAGCCCACTGCCGGTAAATTCAACCGAGCGCCCTAACCCACCATCCGCCCCCCACTTGCCAATCATGAATAAACATAGATCTTTACTGGTCACTCCAGCGGGCAGGGTTCCTTCCAGCGTGATTTGCACACTTTCTGGCACGCGCAACCATAGTTCTTCGACAGCCCACACGGTTGCTACTTCCGAGCGTCCAATACCCGCCCCAAAGGCGCCGAGCCAGCCAAAATGCGGGGTGTGGCTATCCGAGCCGAGAATTGTCCAGCCCGGCAAAACCAACGCTTCTTCGGAAAAGACCTGGTGGCAAACACCGCGCCCTACTTCAAAAAAGTGTTGAATGCCGTTTTGTTTGACAAAGCGGCGCACGTCTTGGTGGTTTTTGGCGTGAGCGGGTGTGGGTGGGGGCGCGGCGTGGTCAAGCGTAATTAGCAGACGATGCGGGTTTGGCACGCGTGACAAGCCGAATTCGGAAAACGTTTTGGCAATGGGGGCTGTGTTATCGTGAGAGAGTACACGGTCGGGGCGTGCATCTACCACTTGTCCGACAGACACAGTGGCAAGACCCGCCGCCCGTGCCAGCGCTTTTTGGGCAAAAGTGGGCATATTAAAAGTAACCTAACTTGAACGGAGACGGTAATTAGGGCGATATTCGACACAGTTCAGGCACATCGAATATAAACTAACCAATATTGTCTCAAATTTTATATTCCTTGCGATATGCTAGCAAAAAATGTAGCGTTGTGCCTATATTCGGCATGGATGGAAATTGTGCTTTTCATCAAGGAAAAGCTCTTTAAGCGGATACAACTACTTACAATCTGTCTCGAATATAACTCTAGCGAATATCAGCATCTGCTACCATTTCTCATTTACCTGAATCAGCATACCATCCGGGTCGCGCATCGTGAGTGAGCGTCCAAACGGCTGAACTTGAATACCACCAATGATCTCGATACCGGCATCATCCCATTGTTGATATAAATACTCCAATGGACGATTGGCTCGCAAAGCTAAACCCATCTGGCTGTGGTAGCTCGAATTTTCAGGTTGGGGTTTGAGATGTAGCGCCAAAATGGCATTGTCTATCAGTAGCTCACTCCATTCATCGCTGGTGTGACGTACGGTAAAGCCGAGCGCTTGATAAAAAGCTAAACTGGTGCGCATATCGCGCACATAAACGAATGGGGTTGGGGTAAAAATAGGGATGTTGGACATACTACTTAACGACGTGCATCTGCTTCTAAATAGGAAAGGGGACCAGTTTGTTTCAGTGGGATTGAATTTTGCTCAAAGCCAATAAACTCGCCTACCAAATAGAGCGGGCGGCGTTTGACTTCATCATAAATGCGTCCTAAATATTCACCAATAATACCCAAGAAAATGAGTTGTACGCCCCCCATAAATAGGACAATGGATAGGGTGGTGGCTTGCCCACCTAAAAACGCTTCGCCATATTCTAGCCGCAAAATACCAATGATGGGTAGCCCCAAAAAGCCCAACACAGCAAACACCATACCGAGATTGGTTGCCACCTGTAAAGGCACATACGAAAAGCTGGTGATGGCATTGGTGGCAAAGCGGAGCATTTTCTTGAGCGGGTATTTGGTGGTGCCGGCATAGCGCTCTTGTCGCACATATTGCACTTGGGTTTGTTTAAAGCCCACCCATACCGACAGTCCACGCATGTAGCGGTGTTGTTCGCGTAGCAAGCGCATAGAGTCTATCACTTTGCGGCTCATTAGGCGGAAATCGCCACTATCCACCGGAATTTTCAGGTCAGTTAGGCGGTTAATCAGGCGGTAAAACAGGCTGGCGGTAAATTTTTTAAAGATGGTTTCGCCCAAGCGTTCAGACCGTACTGCCAAGACGACATCGTAACCGTTTTTCCACTGGGCAATTAAGTCGTGGATGACTTCGGGTGGGTCTTGTAGGTCGGCGTCAATGGCAATGACGGCATCACCCTGCGCATAATCCAAACCGGCAGTCAGTGCCATTTGATGACCAAAGTTGCGGCTAAAGCTGATGACTTTAAAACGCGGGTCTTTGGCATTGATATCTCGCAAAATTTCCAGCGAATGGTCACGTGAACCATCGTTGACAGCAATGACTTCGGCGCTACCATCCAAGGTATCTAGCAAAGCCGACATGCGTTTGTATAGTTCAGGAAGCACTTCTTCTTCGTTAAAGATAGGTACAACGATGGAATAACGGACGCTCATAGCAACTCCTAACACAGGAAAAGTTATAGGGTGAGAAAACTAGCTGGGCTGGCTGAATCCTGCTTTTTTTCAAGTACTACCCAGTGCGATAGCCCCCATGTTTGCAAAGGGGTATTTTCCATTAAGTATAATAAACTTCGTAGTATTTTGCCAAAAATCCCAAATTTTGCAATTAGGTTGTCATATCCGCCATAGATGATATTCCATTGAACGACTTGTAAGGGGGTATTTGCCCACAATTGGCGTAAACTGTGGCGGGTGTAAGCTTTAACATGCGGGGCAAGGCGGTTGCGCCAATGATTGGGTAAGTAGTTGACAAAGAGTTTATTGCCAAAGTGATATTTGCCGCGCCAGTAAATACCGTGGGTTTCAAATGGATACCAACGATTGGGCACAAACACCACCGCACGCCCACCCACCTTTAGCACACGGGCGATTTCTAGCATGGCTTGGCGGTCGTCTTGCACGTGTTCCAGCACTTCGTGCGAGAGTATGGCGTCAAAGCTCTCACTAGCGTAGGGTAACTGCTCTCCCACGCCGTTGACCAGATTGTCAAGCGGTTGCACTGGCTCGCACAGGCGTTCAAATTCAATATCCAACCCATGCACATTTTGGGCATACTCGCTCAAATGGGCGACATACGAGCCAACCCCACAACCATCCACCAACACGCGCCCGCCGATCATTTGGGGTGCAGATTGCAAAATCATCTGCATACGGCGGCGTTGCCCTGCTCGCCACACATAAGAAGGCTCGCCGCGCAAGGCGGCTTTGTCGCTGGGTTGGTGAGTCATGGGCTATTTTTGTCCCCAGTGCAGGGCTATCGTGCCAAAATTTAGGCGTTGATAGCCAACTTTTTGGAAGCCGACTGTGGTTAGGCGCTCTGCTAGCTTTTCTGCGGATAGAAAACCTTCGGTGGTATCGGGTAGATAGGTATAGGCATCACTAGCGCCAGTCAGTAGCTTGCCCAGTGTGGGAATGACAACGTGCATGTGAAAGGAAATGAATGGGCGAAGCAGGTTTTTGGCGGGTGGGGTGGTATCTAGGCAGACAATCCATCCGCCTGGCTTAAGCACGCGGTATTGTTCGGACAGGGCGCGGTTGACGTCTATCACATTGCGCATCATAAAACCGCTGGTGACAGCATCAAATTGGTTAGCAAGGTAGGGTAGGTTAAGCGCGTCATTGCCCGCCCAGCAAACTTGGTCGCCTGTAGGGCGCAGTTGCCCGACACGCATCATTTCTTCGGTGAAGTCGGCGGCAATGCACAGGCTTAGTGGGGTTCGTTCTAGGGCGGCAAAAGCGATATCACCAGTGCCACTACCCAGATCGAGCAGTTTGCCCTGTACGGGAAGTTGGGCTTTGTCAAGAAGAAGCTTGCGCCAGTGCATATCTTGCCCAAAAGTCATTAGGCGGTTCATTAGGTCGTAGCGTCCAGCAATGCGGCTGAACATCCCTTGCACATAGCGGGCGCGTTCGGTTCCGGTGAGATGAGACATAAGCAGGAGTAAGAATAGGAATGTGTGGCGTATAGGGCAGGCGCAAGCGGGCAGTTTTTATTCGGCACGGTTCAGACAATTTCTACGCATACTGAATAGAACTTGCGCATTTCTCAAATTGTTGCTGATTCTACAACAAAGTGTAAAAGCGTGTGACTTTTAAATGCGTAGGTATATTGAACCGGGCATGAAGGGCTTTGCTGGCAAGCTGGTTTTGTCTGGCTAGCACACCCAAGCACCCTGTGGCGCTTCATCCCCGGCGGGCAAGCCTTTGCACTTTAAAAAGTTGAGCGCGATGGCAGGTTCATCTTCACCGCGCTCAGGGGTATCTACTAAACGGTTTATTGGCTTTTTTGCGCGAGATTTTTCATATAGCGCAAAATGGCGCCGATGCCGTTCATTCTCTGCCCGGTCAGTACGCTTTGTAGACCCATTTCATAATAAAAATCATTGGGTAAGGCAAGCACTTGTGGCGCATTTGCCCCAGCCAAACCCTGCCCCAGCACTGCGGCAAAACCGCGCACAGTGGGACTTTCCTTTGGCACATCAAAATACCATTGTAAACCGTCCCCTTCTTTTTGGCTAAAGACGAAAACGGGAGTCATGCACTCATGCACTTGCGTCATGCTGTCGTGGTCGCGTTCTAGCCAATCGGGCAGGGGTTGCATTTCTTCGGAAAATTGCAACAAGAGTTCCAGCTTTTCGCGCCCTTCGGCAAATCGAAAATCTTCGATGATTTGTTGTAAACGGGCAGGGATAGTCATGGTTATTTTTCGATAGGTGCATCTACCAGGTTACCCCATTCGGTCCAAGACCCGTCATAGTTTTTCACATTGGGGTAGCCAAGCAAATATTTGAGCACAAACCACGTGTGAGAACTGCGTTCACCAATGCGGCAATAGGCGATAATTTCTTGTTCGGGGCTGACATCTTGACCACCGTACAAGGCTTGCAGTTCTTCGGCAGATTTAAACGTGCCATCTTCATTGGTGGCTTTTGCCCAGGGAATGTTGACTGCACCCGGAATATGCCCGCCACGCGTTGCGCCTTCTTGTGGGTAGTTGGGCATATGCAGGAGTTGACCGCTGTACTCGCCGGGAGAGCGGACATCCACCAAGCGTCCGGCGTTTTCGACATGGGAAAATACATCGTTGCGGAAAGCGCGGAGAGTTTTGTTAGGGTTTTGGGCGGTGTAAGGGGTGGTGGGGTAGCTGGGAGTTTCTTTGCTCCAGGCTCGCCCTTCGGCTGACCACTTGGCGCGTCCGCCATCCATGATACGCACGTCCGAATGCCCATAGTATTGAAAGACCCACAAACTGTAGCAAGCAAACCAGTTGGATTTGTCGCCGTAGAAAACAACGGTGGTATCGTTGCGGATGCCGTTTTGAGCGCACACGGCTTCGAACTCTGCCTTGCTCAAAAAATCTCGGCGTAACGGGTTTTGCAGTGTGGTGAACCAATCTATTTTGACCGCGCCGGAAATATGCCCCACATCATAGAGCAAAATATCTTCGTCTGATTCGGCAATGCGGACATTAGGGTTGTTTAGGTTGGCGGCGACCCATTCGGTGCTAACCAAACGGTCTGGGTAAACATAGTGAGCCATGCAAGTTTCTCCTGTATTGTGAGCTAGTAAGGATTTCTAAGGAAAATAAAGAAGATAAATATCGTTTTTATTATAGCAAAAAATTGGGGAAGTGGGGGTTTTTGCCGCTTCCCACAAATTAATACAGAGCACGGGCACTACTCGGCATCCATCCTATTTTCCCTTCAAAATGAGTTTGCCACAATCACAGTGTATTCGACACATGCTAAATATAACTTGGTTCGAATATCAAGAGAACCAAAATTCGGTATCTTGGCTTGAGCAGAGTATAATAACTTGTATGAGTCACTATCGGGCATTATTGGCAGACGATCACGCATTGGTGCGAGCAGGCATCCGCAACGCCCTGCAAGACTTACCCAACTTGGAAGTTGTGGGAGAAATTGCTGACGGCAAAGAACTTTTTCAAACTCTAGCACAGGTAACTGCCGACATTTTGCTGATTGATGTCACCATGCCGGAATTTGAACCTTTCAGCGCTATTCAATCCATTCGTCAGCAGTACCCCAAAATGAAAATTCTGGTAATTAGTGCTCACGATGACGATATTTACGTGCAGGGTTTGTTGGCGGCGGGCGTAAATGGCTATCACCTAAAAGATCAATCCTTGCGGGATTTGCGTTTGGCTGTCGAGCAAGTTTTGGCTGGCAAACGCTGGTTGAGCAGTCGCTTGCTCGACAAACTGCTCCAAGCCACGCACACCCGCGAAGAACTCCCCGCAGTCAGCAATCGCCAATTGGAAATGCTGGAATTGCTTAATCAGGGGTTAGACAACCGTGCCATAGCCACGCGCCTGGATGTCAGCATCAAGACCGTTGAAAATCACCTGACCCGTTTATACCGTATTCTGGGTGTGCAGAGCCGTTTGGAAGCCGTGCATTACCTGCAAAAGCACCCCAAACTGCTCCAAAACAACCCAACCCCCTATCCCCTTGCCAGCGTGCCCCCGGTTTATCCGTCCTACAATCGCAACAACGCTATTTTAATTGTAGACGATAATCAACGCTACCGCACCCAACTCAGTCGCCTAATCAGCAAAAACTACCCTGATTTGCAAATTTTAGAAGCAGGAGATACCCAATCCGCCTTAGCGAATGCCAACAATTACACCGTTTGCCTAGCATTGGTAGATGTGGTTTTGGCAGATGAAGACGGATTACGTTGTACCCGGCGACTGAAAGCAAGCCACCCCAAAATACGAGTTGTGCTGATGAGCGCTTATCCTGACCGCGAATTCCACCGCCAAGGGATGCAAGCCGGAGCAAGCGCCTTTGTAGATAAAAAAGACCTGGATATCCATCACCTACGACAAATTGTCGAAGATGCACTTGGGAGCTAGCCTATGCTCAACTTACTCACTGTCAAGAACATTTCAAAACGTTTTGGCGGATTGACCGTGTTGGACAAAATCTCGTTTGACCTGAATGCTGGGCAAGTATTGGGCTTGGCAGGCAGAAGCGGGGCGGGTAAATCTTCCTTGTTGCGGGTTTTAGCAGGCATTACCAAACCCGACAATGGCGAAATTTACTGGAAAGGTGAAACCCTACCCCCCAAAGTTTCCGCAGTGGCAAGCGAAATTGGCTATGTGGGTTCGGAACCAACGCTGGCAGAAAATTCAGACATTACCGGCAATATTTTTCTTGGGCAGGAGCTTTCGTGGCGTTTGTTGGGTGGATTAGTGGAAATGCCCTTGCAAAAAAAGATGGTCGCGCAAGCCAGCGCTCAACTCGCCCGCCTGGATTGGCCCTTCAATACCCTGAGTATGCCCATTTCTTCACTTACCAGCGAGCAAAAACAGCTTATTTCCATCGCTCGCTTAATGGTTGCCCCCCGCCAAATGATTCTGGTGGACGACCCGACCCAACTGCTGGGTTTGCCCTTGCAAAAACGCTTATTGGCTTTGATTCAGGAATGGCAACTAGCCGATATTGCAGTAATCTTTGCCAGTAACGAGCTTGACCACTTGTTTGCCGTGACCGATTATATCTTGGTGCTCAACCAAGGCGCATCGGCAGGGCTGTATCGTACCGATGTGACCTCCCGCGAAGAGATTGTGGCGGCGCTGGCAGGGCGGGGCAGTCAACGCGAATTCTCCACCACCCTTTGGGCGCTAGACCATTATTACCAAGCCCGCCAGCAAGCCGAAGCCCTGCAACACCAACAAATCTTGCTCCAGCGCGACTTAGCCACACAAGGGAGTCTTAACCGACAATTGCTGAACCAACTTTCCGAGCAGGTTTCCACCCTGGACCGCGTCAATCTCGCTTTACAAGAAGCACAACGTCGCTTGTTAGTGGAGCGTGAGCTAGAACGCAAGCGCTTATCCCGCGAACTGCATGACGAGTTGATTCAAGACTTGCTTGGCTTGGTGTACCGCCTAGACGACCTTGAACCCACCACCGAACCGCAAAAACTGAGCAATTTGGTAGAAGATTTGCAGTCGGATGTGCGGCAAATGGTGGTGGATTTACGCCAGATTTGCGGTAATCTGCGTCCGCCCACCATTGATAGCTTAGGGCTGGGTGCGGCATTACAAAGTTTCACCAACGAATGGCAAAAACACAGTGGCATTGTCGTTTCTTTACAGCTTGCCCCTAATCTCACCCGTCTGCCCGAAGATACAGAGTTGGCGATTTTTCGCATTGTGCAAGAAGCTTTGAGCAATGTTCGCAAACACGCCGATGCCAGCGGTGTCCAGGTCGTACTCGAACCGACTTCGCCCCGTATGTTGCGCCTGACCATTCGCGACAATGGCAAAGGCTTGGGCGAATTTGATATTCAAGAAGTTAGCCGCAGTGGACACTTTGGCTTGCTGGGCATCAGTGAGCGGGTGGCACTATTGGGGGGGCGACTCAAACTGGGCAATCAAGCCGAAGGGGGCGCGTTTTTGGAAATCGAAGTGCCCCACCCACGCGAAACCCGCAAAAGTTAAGGGGTTGCTTGGCACACAATTACATTTGGCGCGTATCCCGCGTTCCATCTCCCCGATTGCGTTATAATTGAGTACATTATGGACAAAATTAACGGAAATGACCTTCTCGCGCTTGGCTGGCAGGCTGGGCGCGTCATTGGCTTGGGTTTGCAGTCGGCACAGCGCCTACCAGTGGCAGAAGCCGCTGACATACTGGCACAGCTAGAGCAAGTGCGCACACATCCTGCCGATTGGGCTTCGCACCCACAATTGGGCGAATTGGCGCAAGCCTTTCTCGCCGAACAGCCCCAACCGAGCATACCGGACGTACTCCGTCCAAAAGCCTTGCCCATCCCCACTTGGGGCGATGAGATGATTGACCCAGCCGCACGCATACAGATGGAAGTAGCGGCTCGTCTGCCGGTTTCGGTGGCGGCGGCGTTGATGCCGGATGCGCATGTCGGTTATGGCATTCCTATTGGGGGAGTGCTTGCCACCGAAGGCGCAGTCATTCCCTATGCAGTAGGGGTGGATATCGCCTGCCGAATGCGCCTTTCCATTGTAGAGATGTCACCCATTGCGCTGAACCAACGCCCGCACGAGTTTGAAAAAGCNNAAAAAGCTTTATTGGATGCTACCCGTTTTGGTGCGGGGGTGGCTTGGTCACGGCGTGAGCGCCCCGAACATGCCGCGCTGGAAAATTCCTTGTGGAGAGAGCATCCACTGGCTCGCAAATTACATGCCAAAGCTTGGGAACAACTTGGCACCAGTGGTGGCGGCAATCACTTTGTGGAGTGGGGCGCGTTGCAACTGCTCAAACCCGATGAACGGCTCGGCTTACCGGAAGGGCGCTACTTGGCATTGCTTTCGCATTCTGGCTCGCGTGGTTTTGGCGCACAGGTTGCCAATCACTTCACCAAACTTGCCCGCGATGCTCATCCCACCCTGCCCAACGAAGCCGCTCATTTGGCGTGGCTTTCCCTATCCGGTAGCGCCGGTGCGGAATATTGGGCATTGATGGAACTTGCCGGGCAGTACGCCGCCGCCAACCATGTCATTATCCACCAACGGGTACTGCAAGCAGTTGGCTTAACGGCTTCGGCAAGCGTGGAAAATCACCACAACTTTGCTTGGCGCGAACATTTGCCGGATGGAACGCCGGTCATTGTTCACCGCAAAGGCGCGACTCCGGCAGGGGCGGGCGTGCTCGGCGTGGTGCCCGGCAGTATGGCAGATCCCGGCTATGTCGTGCGCGGTTTGGGCAACCCCCTATCCCTCAATAGCGCTTCGCATGGAGCAGGGCGCAAGCTAGGGCGCAACCAAGCCTTCAAACGCTTGTCACGTGCCAATATGGAGCGGTACTTAAAAGAAAATAACGTGCGCCTAATGGGTGGAGCGTTGGACGAAGCGCCAATGGCATACAAAAACATTGACGAAGTGCTGACTGCCCAAAGCGACTTAGTGGAAATTTTGGCGCGTTTTACTCCGCGCATTGTGCGCATGGCATCCGATGGCGACTCCAAAGGTAAGGGGGGCGATGGTGAGTAAGGCTCGCTTCTTATGGCAAGCTCTTGCCAAGCGGCTCGACTGGCAAATCATCCGGCATTTGGCAATTTTGGCAACGCTATGGTTTTTATTCTTTTGGCGTTTTTGGGCAAGCCATCCTGCCGACCAATGGCAATATGCCGATGGCGATTTTACCCAGCAATTTGGGTTGTTCCGCGACTTAACTTACCGCCAACTGCACGCCGGGCAACTGCCGCTGTGGTGCGATTGCATCATGGCGGGCTATCCCCTGCACGCCGACCCACAAACCCAGCTATTTTATCTTCCTAGCTGGCTGACCTACCTAAGTTTGCACTTGCTTGGCTATGGGCATTACCCGTTGGCGGCGCTCACACTGGAAGCCAACCTGCACTACCTACTCATCAGCATTCTGCTGTACTTCTTTCTACGGGGTGAACTCAAACAGCCACTAGCGGCGTTACTTGGCACGCTGGTCTTTAGCTATGGTGGCTATCTGACCAGTTTTCCGGTCTTGCAAACCGCCACCATTGCTACCCTAGCTTGGATCCCGGCTATTTTGATGTGCCTAAAACGGGCTGTGTTCCAAACTACCCGCTTAGCAAGCGCCAAATGGTTGGCAGGCGCTTCGGCGCTCTTGGCAATTAGCTATTTGGGTGGGCATCCGCAAACGTTTGTCTATACGCTCATCCTTGCGCTCAGCTTGTTTTTTTATTGGCATTGGCAAAACAGCACAGAAAAGAACCTGCAGGCGTGGTGGAAACCAGCCCTAGCGGGATTGTTCTTGCTCGGTGGGGCTACTTTCCTGCTGGCGGCAGTGCAACTCTTGCCAAGCGCTCATTTTATTCTCAACAGCACGCGTGCCAGCATTGCCTTCAGCGCAGGGGCAAATGGCTATCAATTCCAAGATATCTTGCAAATTTTTGCCCCCGGCATCTTCACCCACTGGCAAAACCTGTATTTGGGGATTTTGCCGCTGGGCTGGGTGGCTTTGGCAGTGGCAAAGCCACCCCAAAAGGTGGTGTGGGTGTGGCTTGGCTTGGCAATCAGCGCGTTACTGCTGACCCTAGGCACCAAAGCCGCCGTTTACGATGCCGCCTACTGGTTTGTGCCGATTTTGCGCCTGTTTCGTGGGCAAGAGCATTTTGTCCTGATTTGGGCATTTGCCAGCAGTGTGTTGGCAGGCTATGGCGTTGACCACTTGCTCAGCCACCCCCAGCCCCGCCCCGCCCTTCTGCGCTTCCACCTAGCTCACGCACTCTTTGCCACCGTATTTGTCTTTGCCTTGACCTTTTTAGCGCAAACCTCCTCGCCCACCGAAGATTTGAGCAACGCTATCCGCAATTTTGCCATGACCGCGCTCTTTGCTGGCTTGGCAGGTAGCGCAATGTGGTTGGCGGGACGGGTGCAAATGCGCGGTTTTGGCTGGCTTTTGCTCGTTTTACTGGTGACGGATTTATTCAGCCACAACCGCGGACAGGACGTGCGCCCACCGTATGCGGTGTACCCGCCTTCCCCACTGGTTGAACCGATATTAGCCGAGCCGGGCTTTTTTCGCGTGCAAGACGATTATCAATTGCCCGGTCATGCTGGGTGTGGCTACGGGTTTGCCGCCGTAGAATCCATTACACCCTACAAAATCGCCCGCTACCAACGCTTTTTTGAATACGCCCCCGAAGCAGTGCGCTACAGCTTGCTAGGGGTGCGCTTTGTAGTAACTTGGCGGCAGGACTTGCAAACTTGGCAGGGCGCTCACCCATCCGCTGAACTGGTGGCAAGCGCCCCAAGCGCCACTGGCGTACCGAACACTGCCGGTATCAGCAAAGTCTGGCGATTGGCGCAAGAACCAGCCCGCGCATGGTGGGCATATTCTGCCACTGCTTACGCATCCCCAGCTAGCCTATACGAGCGGCTGGCGCTGGTGAAGGATGTGCGCAATCAAATTTTTATCGAAAGTGAGAGCGAACTGCCTGCCTCCACGGGCACGGGCACGGGCACGGGCACGGTGCAAGTATTGCAAGACCAGCCGGGTATTCTACACTTGCAGGTGACATCCGACAAAGCGGGCTGGGTGGTGGCGAGTCAGGCTTGGTTCCCCGGTTGGCGGGCGCTTCTGGATGGGCAAACTGTGCCACTCCACATTGCCAACGATACACTGCCTGCGGTTGCTGTTCCGGCAGGTACGCACACCTTACAATTGGTGTACCAATCTAACCCGCTGTGGGTGGGCGCTGTGTTGAGCGGCTTGACCTTACTCACGTGCTTTGTGCTTTGGTTCGTCATTAAGCAACGCACTATGACTGACCGATAAACCAGCCCTTCTTTTTCCCGTGTTTCCTGCTCTTGCTAGCCAGATTTTCTGACCTACTTCAATTCCGTTATGCTTCAAGACCGCATCCTAATCGCCGACCCATCTGCCGAAGTGCGTGATTTTTTGGCGAACCAAGTGCTTGCCAACCCCAATTTTGTGGTGCAAATCGCCCAAGATGGCACTGCCGCTTTACAAGCCTTACTCACCTTCATTCCCGATATTTTGCTCACCAGCCTAGATTTGCCGGGCTTGCGTGGCAAAGACTTACTCGCCGCCATTCGTGCCCAAGAGTTGGAAACTTCTGCCATTGTGTTGGTAGAAGAGCACACCACAGCTTTTGCACTGGATGCTTTTCGCTTGGGGGCGGTGGATTATCTTGCCAAGCCCTTGCGCGAAGCCGAAGTGATTACGGCGGTAGACCGGGCGCTTGAGAATATTCGCGTAAGACGCGAACGGGCGCAAATGCACCAACAATTGGAAGCGACCAACTTGGAACTGGAGCAACGGGTGCGTGAACTGTCTGCTTTGATGGCAGTCGGCAAAAATGTGACCCAGTTCCGCGACCCAGCCGAGTTGTATCAAATTTTGGTGGATGCCGCTGTGGGTGTGACCAATGCCGATTTTGGCTGGCTGTTGCTCCGCAACGAACAAACGCAAAAACTCCAACTTTCCGCCAGTATGCGCCTGCCGGAAGCGCTAGGGGTGCGGCAGGGCGATGAGTGGCATAGCGGTGTGGAAGCCAATATCCTCTCGGCAAAGCGTGGACTCAATGTGACCGGACCCAGTTTGAATCGGGTGGCGGTGGGCAAGTTTGCACGGAGCATTGCGGGCGTGCCGGTGCTGGTGCGGGAAGACGCAGTGGGGGTGCTGATGGTGGCACGCCGTGAGATGGTGTCTTTCGCTAGCCGCGAAGTTTTGCTCTTACAGGGCATTGCCGATTATGCCGCTACAGCAGTGGTAAATGCCCGTTTGTTTACCACGTTGGGCGTGCGTGCGCGTATGTTGCAGAACGCCAACGCCCAATTGCAAGCCGATGACCACGAAAGAACGCAGTTTTTACGGCGGGTGGGCAATGTTTTGCAAACGCCCCTAACCCAAGCCCAAACGCACCTAAATTTGGCGATTCGTCTCATGGACGGACATACCGCTCCCGCCCAACGAGAAGCGTTATTAACCGCACAATTGCAATTGCAATGGGTCTTGCAGGCGGTGGACAATCTGCTAGACCCGACTACCCAACCATGAGCCGCCTTTCTGACTTAAACCAGCAAATCCCGCAGTGTGAGCTTTGTCCGCGCTTACGCGTCTATTGTCGGCAGGTGGCGCAAGAACGCAAGAAGCAGTTTGCGCAGGATGAGTACTGGGGCAAGCCGGTGCCCGGCTGGGGGGATGAGAATGCTCGCATCTTGATTGTGGGGTTAGCGCCTGCCGCGCACGGCTCAAACCGCACCGGACGCATGTTGACGGGTGATGGCACGGATGGCATGGGCACAAGCGATTTTTTGGCGGCGAGTTTGTATCGCAATGGGTTGGCGAACCAACCGACTTCGCGCCAAGCAGGGGACGGCTATCAGTTAAATGGGGTGTATTATTCTGCCATCGCACGCTGTGCGCCGCCCGAAAACAAGCCTACTCCTGCCGAAATTCAAGCTTGCGGGGCATATTTGCAAACTGAGTTGTCTGCCTTGCCCAACCTGCGGGTGATTGTTGCGCTTGGCAAGTTGGCGTTTGACCAAGTATGGCGGCTTTTGCCTGCCCAGACATTGCCCCGTCCGGTTTTTGCACACGGTGCGCGGGTGCAAGCAGACGGACAGCCTGTCTTGCTGGGTACTTACCATCCATCGCGCCAGAACACGCAAACTGGCAAGCTCTCTCCTAGCATGTTAGACCAAATCTTCCAATTGGCACTGCAATTTTAGCCGTATGAGTTCAGCTTCGTTACCGATTCAGTATGTGGCACATTGGCGCGGTGGCGCAGAAGTGCAAAATGGGGAGGTTGTGCATGAAGTATTGGCGTGCCTTTCGGTGAATGGCTTGCAAGTGGCGGAGATGATGTGTTCGCCTGCCAAGCTCGACCAACTGGCTTTGGGGTTTTTGTACAATGAAGGGATTATCACGCAGTTGGCGGATGTGGCGACCCTGCATATTTCGGAAAGTCATTGTATTGAAGTGTGGCTAAACAAGCCGTTTGACGCGCCGAAACGCTTGATTGTGACGGCTGGCTGTGGCGGGGGCACGACTTTTACCGACCCGGAAAGCCAGCGTGCGCCTTTGCAGAGCGATTTGACAGTGTATGCCGGACAATTGGCAGAGCGCATGAAGGAACTGCAGTGGGGGGCGGAGACGTATCGCCAAGCGCGTGGCATCCATACGGCAGGGTTAGCCAATGCCGAGCGGTTATTGCTTCAGGTGGAAGATATTGGGCGGCACAATTGCTTAGACCGCTTGCAGGGGGCGGCAATGCAGGCTGGGATTGCAACGCCAGGCTTGATTTTGTTTACCAGCGGGCGCATCAGCAGTGAGATGATTCATAAGGCTTGGCGGCTGGGTGTGCCGCTGGTGTGTTCGCGCACGTCTCCTACGCAGATTTCGGTGGGGCTGGCGCAAGCATGGGGCATTTGTGTGGTTGGTTATTTGCGCCAAGACCGTATGCGCGTGTATACCCACCCCCAGCGGGTGCTGGCAGGCGGGTATCACGAGTTAGGCGAGCGAGTAGGGGGAGCGTAGGGGGGCGGGCTACCCTGCCCCTACCGCGCTGATATCTCCCACAACCACTGTATTTTCCAGTTCTGCCAGACGCTCGGTGCGGAACTGCGTGGTGTACAGCCGATAGTAGTGCCCTTGTGCCTTGAGCAATTCTGGGTGCGAACCGATTTCGGCGATACGCCCTTTTTCCAGCACCAAAATACGGTCAGCATTGCGGATGGTACTCAAGCGGTGTGCAATCACAAAACTGGTGCGCCCTTTCATCAGCCGTTCCATTGCCTTTTGGATGAGCGCTTCGGTCATGGTGTCTACACTGCTGGTGGCTTCGTCCATGATGAGCAAATCCGGTTGGGCAAGGATGGCGCGTGCCAAACTGATCAGTTGTTTTTGCCCAGTGGAGAGCAATACTCCGCCTTCGCCGACTTCGGTGTCGTAGCCTTTTTCCAATGCGCTGATAAATTCATGCGCTTCTGCCATTTGAGCGGCGGCGATAATCTCTTCATTTGTGGCAGTCAGCCTGCCGTAGCGCAAGTTCTCGCGTACAGTGCCAGAAAACAAATGCGGCGTTTGCAACACTACGCCCAGCCGTGAGTGAATGCTATCGAGTGTGTATTGGGTGTAATCTGTGCCGCCAATGCGAATTTTCCCAGCCGTGGGTTCGTAGAAACGACACAGCAAGTTGACAATGGTGCTTTTGCCCGCTCCCGTTGCGCCAACCAATGCAATGGTTTCGCCCGGTCTAACGGTTAAATTGAAGTGATGAAGCACTGTTTGCGCGTCTTTGTAGCCAAAAGAAACGTCATCAAAGACAATCTCACCGCGCAAATTAGGCGCGGGTTGCGCTTGGGGTTGGTCGAAGATTTCGGGTTCGGTATCTACCAAGCTAAAAATTCGCTCGGCACTGGCAATTGCCCGTTGCATTTCGGCATATACGCGTGCCAACTCTTGGATGGGCCACAGCATGAAGATGACGTAGCTGACAAATGCCTGAATCCCACCAATGGACAGCCCAAATGCTGTCAAGGTGTTGGCTCCGGCATACCACACAATTACCCCCACCGCGAGCGCACTAATCATTTGCACGATGGGCAAGAACAACGCACTCAGCCAAGCGGCGCGGAAGGCGGCGCGGTACATTTCACTGGTCAGGTCTTGAAACTCGTTCAAGTTTTTGTCTTCGCGTACCAGTGCCTTTACCACGCGCACGCCGGTAATGTTTTCGTTGTAGGCACTGGTAATTTGGCTGTTTACTTTGCGTACTTGACGGTATTCCTTTAGGATGAGTACTTGAAAGCGACTAGCAACAATCACCAAAATGGGCACGATGAGTAGCACCAACAATGCCAAGCGCCATTGTAGGATGAACATGAAAATCAGGGTGGAAGTGATGTTCACCACTGTCCAAGTAATGTCCAAAAAGCCCCAACTCACCAAATCGCTCACACGGTCGGCATCGGAATTGCCCCGCGCCATCAGCCAACCCACCGGTGTTCGGTCAAAATAGCTGAAAGAGAGTGTTTGCAGGCGATTAAACATTTGTTTGCGCAAGTCATATTTAATCCGTTGCCCCAAAAAGCCGGCAAGCCAGATGAAAATAAACACAGCGAGCGCTTGGAACAGCATAATCACCCCGTATTGCAGGACAATAGACCACAGCACCTGCATATTGCCAGCCAGAATGCCTTCATCTACAATGCGGCTACCCAGATAGGTGAAATACGCATCCAGCGCCGAAACCGCTGAAACTGCGCCCAAAAAACCGAGTGTCCACAGGAGATAGGGACGGGTCAGCCCAATGATACGGAGCAAAAGCGCTCTATCTACTTTGGCAGAGTATGTTTCGTCTTCTAATTCGTAATCTACTTCGCTCATAAAAAGTTTGTTTTTTTGCTATTCGTGAAAAAACACACGACTAATTGGCTAATTCTTGTTCGAGTTCGGCTTCCACCTGTGCTTGCACTTCGTAAATGCGGCGGTATAAGCCGGGCTGTGCCAACAATTGCTGGTGCTTGCCCAATTGCACGATTTGACCTTTGTCCAGCACCACAATTTGGTCTGCCAGCATCACGCTTTGAATACGATGGGCAATGATGAAGGTGGTGCGATTGTGCATGATGGTTTTGAGTGCGGCGCGAATTTCTTCTTCCGTCTCACTATCCACTGCACTCGTGGTATCGTCTAAAATCAGGATGTGCGGGTTCTTGAGTAAGATGCGGGCAAGCGCTACCCGTTGCTTTTGCCCACCGGACAGCGTCACACCGCGCTCTCCCACCACTGTGTAATATTGGTCGGGGAAGGAGAGAATCACATCATGTACGGCGGCGGCGCGGGCGGCGGCGTAAATTTCTTCGTCAGTGGCGGGGCGACCCAAGCCATAGGTAATGTTCTCGCGGATGGTGCGGCTGAACAAAAACGGCTCTTGTTGCACAATGCCAATCTGGCGGCGTAAGTAATCGCGCGGATAATCACGCAACTCTACCCCATCCAGTTGGATACTGCCACTGTTGTAATCGTAGAAGCGTAAGAGCAAATTGACTAGCGAGCTTTTGCCTGCGCCTGTGGGTCCAATCAAGCCGATGATTTGCCCGCTATGGACGTTCAAGTCAATAGCGTGTAAGACTCCTGCTTTTTCCCCTTCGTATTGGAAGTTGACCTGCTGGAAGCGTACATCTCCGCGCAAATCGTCCTGTGGCTGATACTTGCCATCATCCAGCGGTTCACGTGTTTGGCTCAATCTTTCCTTAATGCGCCCGTAACTCACCCGCGCTTCGGACATGTCAATCAGCAAGCGCCCCAAATTGCGAATCGGGTACAGTAACCAAATCATCAGCCAAGCATAGGCAAGGTAAGT
Organism: Anaerolineales bacterium UBA6668; assembly: GCA_002455215.1. GTDB lineage: Bacteria > Chloroflexota > Anaerolineae > Anaerolineales > UBA6668 > UBA6668. Next base: position 81,038 of record DKKK01000201.1, read on the forward strand.
ACCGATGGTCAGTTCACCGCGGATTACCATACCACCCGCAACCACATAGCCAGTAAGTTGTTGAATGCCAATCATCACATCGGTGATGGGCCAGTACAGCGCGTGAGAAATCAACAACCGCTTACCCTGTTCATAGTGCGCATGATTCTTTTCTTCGAATTTGGCGATTTCATATTCCGCACGGTTGAATGCTTTCACCACCCGCACACCGGTCAGGTTTTCTTGCAAAGCGGTACTTACCTTGCCTTCCAGGCTTTGATACTTTTCATAGCGTTTGCCAATTTCGCGGAAGAAGAGTAGAGAAATGCCGAACACGACTGGAATCACAACCACCGAAATTAAGCCCAAGCGCACATTGAGCGAGAGCACCACTGCCCAGATGATAATGAATAACAATACCACCCGCCCGGCTTGAATGGCTTGCTGGGCAAAAAAGCGCCGAACGGCATCCACATCGGAAGTTACGCGTTGAATCAACTCGCCGGTTTGGGTTTTATCGTGGTAGGTAAAACTCAGATGTTGTAAGTGGTCATACAAAAAGTCGCGCAGACGCTGGGCAATGCCTTCGCTGGCAAAACCAGCAATGCGCCCGCTCAGATAAGTGGCAAAGCCTTCGAGTGCGGCAAGCCCAATAAAGCCCAGCGCGATCCACAGCACTTGCCAGCCAAGTTCGGGATGCCCAATCACTTTATCTACAAAATGCTGGAGCAATATGAAGGTAAGAATTTTGAAGCCGGCAGAAAAGCCTTGCATCAAATTGGCAACCAAATATTGCCAGCGATAACCACGCATCATTAGCCATAAGCCTTTGATACGGTTTTCAGTCACAAGTTTTGAATAGTCAATGGATGTCATACAAGTCAGAATTAAAATAAAAACCGCAAGTGGGGGGAGTACCACTTGCGGTTTGGTTTACGCAAGAAAACGGCTGTGCGGGGGAACTGTTATCTGTCAGTAGGCGCACCACTCCCAAGGAAAGTGTGTGTAGCTTTGGGGATCATAAGGGACACTATCATTGGGTTGGCTCCTTTAAAAATAAGATAACGGCGAAAGGTTATCATGGTAAGGAAAAACTGTCAAGTAAATTCCTACCTTCCTTTTTTTTCTTTCTTGGATTTGCGCAAAACTGCCGGATGGGGCGATTTACCGCTGGGGCGGGCGGCGGCTTTAGCGGGGCGACCACCCCCCTTACTAGTTCGGAATTCTGCTTTGCCGCTATGGGGGGCAGACTTGCCAGAACGTAAAGCGGCAGATGCCCCACGCCCGCCCAACTCATCGGCTTGGGCAAGGCGTAAAGAAACCGCTTTGCCGCGTACACTACTACGGCTAAGGCGTGACAAAACGACTGTCACTGCCGCCGATGGCACGCCCACCAATGTGTAATCATCCGCAATGTGGATCGGTCCGATAAACTTGCCGGGCAAGCCGCTCTCATTGGCAATCGCGCCGACAATATCGCCGGGGCGTATGCCCGCCCGCCTGCCAATATCCACATACAAGAATGTGGTGTCGCCAAAGCGTTCTAGCGCATTCTCGTCAAATTCTGCGGGAGGCAGTGGCTTGCCATACGGGGTGGGCGCTGGCAATTCTTCTTCATCCACTACCCGCTCCAGTGGCTTGGAGCCACGCGCCAACCAAGCGGCGGCGGCGGCAAGCGAAAGCGCATCTTGCTCACTCTCTGCCATCAATTCTTCCAGCAGTTCCACATATAAGGACAGGTCTTCCTTCTCTAGGGTAGAGAGAATACGCTCTTTGAAGATGGCACGGCGGCGGGCGGCAACATCCGCTAGGGTGGGCAGTTTGGCTGGGGCGAGTTTTTTGCCGGTGTAATGCTCGATTTCACGCATCATGCGCATTTCGCGCGGGGTAACAAACAAGATTGCCTTGCCTGCCCTGCCAGCACGTGCGGTGCGTCCGATACGGTGTACATACGACTCCGGGTCATTCGGGATATCGTAGTTAATAACCCCGCTGATGTGTTCTACGTCCAAGCCGCGTGCCGCCACATCGGTCGCCACCAGAATTTCGATTTGCCCATCCTTCATGCGGCGAATCACACTCTCCCGCTGTTGCTGGTTCATATCACCATGCAAGGCATCCACCGCATAACCCCGCGCATCCAAACGCTCCACCAGTTCTGCCGCACCGACTTTGGTTCGCACAAAGATGAGGGTGGCGGAATTTTCACTAGACATGGTTTCTAGTACATGGGTCAGCGTGTCTAGCTTGTTCTTGTCCGAGATTTGCATAAACACTTGCTCTACCGTGGGGACCGTGAGTGTTTTGTGCTTGATTTCGACAAAGGCAGGGTTCTTTAGATAACGTTCAGCAATGCGGCGAATCTCACGCGGCATTGTGGCGGAGAAAAGCGCAATCTGCTGTTCGCCTTGCGCTTGCTCCAAAATCCACTCCACATCTTCTTGGAAGCCCATGCGAAGCATTTCGTCCGCTTCGTCTAGGGCTACCATGCGGAGCGCATCAAATTTAAGCGTGCCACGGCGCAGGTGGTCCATCACCCGCCCTGGCGTTCCTACCACTACGTGCAAGCCCCCTTGCAGGCGGTTGATTTGCTTGCCCATTGAATCGCCCCCATAAATAGGGGCAACTCGCACCTTGCCAAGAAATTTGGCGTAGCTGTGAATGGCTTCCGCCACTTGGATGGCGAGTTCACGGGTAGGTGTGAGCACCAACGCCTGCACGGCAAATTGCTCTAGGTTAAGCTGGTGCAAAATAGGTAGGGCAAAGGCGGCAGTTTTTCCAGTACCGGTCTGGGCTTGCCCTAACACATCGCGTCCTTCCAATAGGTAGGGGATGGTTTGTTGCTGAATCGGGGTGGGCGTTTCGTAGCCCAAGGCAGTAATTGCTTCCACCAAGGCGGGGTTAAGCCCAAGTGTGGCAAAGGTAGGAGTAGGTTCAGGTTGCATAAGGAGTTAATTATAACCTTGAACAGCGGTTTACAGTCAAAATTGGTAATTTGGCATTCGGATAGGACGATTTTTGCTTGATACGGATGAAAGTTGTGCTTAAGAAAAAACGCAGTTGAATATGGAACGGGTTACTTACAATTGGACAAATACCTTATTTCTGTTTTTTCCCTATTCGTATATAATCAGGGGACAAGCGCTGTTCAATGTTTGGGCTTTTGTCGGGTTTGCATATCGTTTGCAAATGTCTTAACAAGCCTTTTCTGTTCGCTGTATTAACCTATCTTCGCTTCATAATGAAAGGTGCGTTTTTTCTGTGAGAAAAATGCAGTTCTGTGTCGAATATAGGAGTCAATAGCCATTACGCATTTTAATGTCATGTCCACTTTAGATTCCACTACATTTGCAACCAATCAGAGCGGTCAACTCACAAACGAGCAACAACAACTTGTGGTCGGCGAAGGCACGCAGGCGGTTTTTACCAGCGGCTGTGCTACTTGGGGCATTGTTGTCGGCATTGTTTTCTTCCTGGCATTTTTGGTCACCGCCGGAATTACTTTTGTGCTTTCGAGTGGCGTCCTGCCTATTGAAAAGGTTAATTTCAATCCGATGGCCGGATTTATCTTCATAGTCCCCATCATTCTATTTTCTGCTTTTCTGGTTTTGCTGTTTAACGGCTGGCGCTGGCTACAACTCCGCAATGATGTTAAGAATCGGCGGATTGACATGGCAGAAGGTATCGTCAAATGGCAAGGGAACCGCTATCAGGGGATTGTAAACGGCAAAAAACTGACATTGTCACGCAATAGCGAACTGCGTCCCGGTTATCACTACACCATTTGTTACCTGCCCAATGGTAAATATGCGCTTTCAGCAGTGCAAGGGCATCCCACTGGTGACCCAAACCAAGATTACCAAACTATTCTTGCCAAAGTTCTCAAATTTCGTGTGGATGAGTTAAATGATGCGCGGAATGGCAACCTATCCAGCGCGGTCAGGAGCCGGGCGCTTATGAAAGGTTTGTTGTCTTTGTTGGGCTGGGGAATTTTCGTATTGTTGTTCGCAGGTGGCTTTGTCTATGCCTTCCTTTCCAACGCGGGTGGTGGCGAGACCGATATAATATTGTTGGTTGTCGCTCTAATTCTTGTTGGAAGCTTAGGCTGGGTGTTGTTCCTACTCTTCCGCGATGTTTACTCGCTCATTCGCGCAACCGGTGTTTTGCCAAGTGAAGGGCTGGTGGGTAAATATACCCGCACCACCGGTTCGGGTCGTAGTCGCAGTACTTCCTATTTTTACACGCTCAACGGCACTTCGTTTAAAGTTTCTTCCCGTGCTTATTACGCTTTGGTTCCCGGACTGCATCGCATTTACGCGCTGAACAACCGCCCGGACTTCATGGTAGGTATTGAGCCGCTTTAGAATATGGCGGATGACCTTCTTAATAAAGCGTATATCCTGAATGGAAGAACTATTTAGCGCACTGCAAAGTCCCCCGCTAGCCAAGCGTCCGTGGGTCACACTGAGCTACGCACAATCATTGGATGGCTGTATTGCGCCACTCTCGCGCCAGCCCCTGATGATTAGCGGTAAAGAGTCGCTCGTGCTGACTCATCGCCTGCGGGCGGCACATCAAGCCATCCTTGTGGGCATTGGCACGGTGCTATCAGACGACCCCCGGCTAACTGTCCGGCTTGCCCCCGGCACCCACCCCCAACCTGTCATCTTAGATAGCTTTCTGCGAGTTCCGCTAAACTGCAAACTGTTGACCCAAAGCCGTCCGTGGCTGATTACGACAGAGCAAGCGGATATTATTCGGCGGGAACAACTGCGCGACATGGGGGCGCAGGTGATCGTGGCAAATCGCAATGGGCACGGGCAGGTGGACTTGGCAGATGCCCTTCAGCAGATGGCGCGGCGGGGTGTCCGCAGTGTGATGGTAGAAGGGGGAAGTACTGTGCTCACCAGTTTTTTACAGAGTGGCTTGATAGACCATCTGGTGGTGACTGTTGCGCCGTTGGTGCTGGGCGGGCTTCGTGCCGTCAATGCGCTCTCTACCCCCTTGCCTTTGCAATCTCCACATTGGGAAAGATTCGGCAATGATTGGGTATTCTGGGGGCGAGTGTAAACCCCAATGGCGTGACCTTCTGCTTTGGTTGGGGTTATCAATATTCGGCATGGTTTATTCGGTACGCTTCGGGCGTGCCAAATGTAATATGGAAAAGCGTAATTTTTATGGATGCCCAATATCGCTTTTTACAAAATACGCAAAAAAAACGTAAAACTGTTCCGTATTCTTTCTGGGACAGTCTATTGAAACATTTGGAGTTTTACAGATGGGACTTTTAGAAAATAAAACCGCATTGGTCTTTGGGCTTGCCAATAGCCACTCGATTGCTTGGGGTATCACCCAAGCCTTGCATCGTGAAGGCGCTAAAATCGGTATCAGCTACGCTGGCCCGATGTTGGAGAAGCGTGTCAAACCATTGGCGCAAGAAGTGGGGGCAGATTTTGTAGAAGAGTGTGATGTGAGCAGTGACGAAGCGCTAGACCGTGTGTTTGACGAAGCCGCCAAGCGTCTGGGCAAAATTGATATTTTGATCCACTCGGTTGCATTTGCCAACCGCGAAGAATTGCAAGGCAAATATTACGAAACTAGCCGCGAAGGCTTTAAAACTGCGCTTGATATCAGTTGCTATTCCTTTGTGGCAATGGTTAGACGGGCGATCCCCTTGTTTAACCCCGATGCTAGTTGCTTAACGGTGAGCTACTATGGAGCGGTCAAAGCCGTACCTTCCTACAACGTGATGGGCGTTGCCAAAGCGGCGTTGGAAGCCAGTGTACGCTACTTGGCGGCAGACATGGGTCCATTGGGATACCGCGTGAATGCCATCTCGGCGGGTCCGATTAAAACTTTGGCCGCCGCGGGGGTCACTGGCTTTAAGAAAATGTATAGCGGATTTGCCGAAGTTGCGCCTTTGCGCCGCAATGTCACGCAAGATGATGTGGGCAATGCGGCGGTGTACCTAAGCTCCGACTGGGCGCGTGGCACTACAGGCGAAGTTCACTACGTTGATAGCGGATACAACGTCATTGGTATGTCTATCGGCGAGTAAACCTACGCTTTCCAGAGTGTTTGAGAGCCTTGCAATAGCCGCGCATGTAGTTGTTGCAAGGCTTTATATTGTGTACTCGTACGGTCGGCGTAGAGTGTTTCATCATTGAGTACTTCGCTTAACAGCGTCAAAATATCTGCTGTGTCTTGGCGGGAAAGTGTCAATGGGTCTTCTCCTTCATATTCATCTAGCCAATAGGCTAGGGTTTCGTTCTCACTTGCCAAGAGCCAGAGATGTTGTTGTAGTTCAAAGAGTTCATCATTGGATAGGATGATAGATAGCTTTTTGGTGTCTTTCATAAAGTTTCATTTTTAGAAGGTTGAAAACGCCATGCTGAGTGCGGGAATTTCAGTCGTTACGCACCTGTGGTTCGCTCGGTTCGGTTTGTTGGCGAAACTGCGTGTGATACAGCTCGGCATATAGCCCGTTGTTTGCCAACAACTCGCCGTGTGTGCCTTGCTCCACCAAGCGCCCTTGCTCCATCACCAAAATTTTATCTGCCGCAAGAATGGTGCTTAGGCGGTGGGCAATGACAATGCTGGTGCGTCCGGCAAATAGCGGTTGTAGCGCCGCTTGAATGAGCGCTTCCGACTTGCTATCCAACGATGCGGTTGCTTCGTCCAGTACCAAGATGCGTGGGTCTTTCAGCACCACCCGCGCAATAGCAATGCGCTGTTTTTCGCCCCCGCTAAAGCGGTAGCCACGCTCTCCGACCACTGTGTCCAAGCCTTCGGGCAAAGATTCGATTAATTCCCAGATATTTGCCACGCGACAAGCCTGCTCAATTTCGGCTGAAGTAGCGGACGGCTTAGCGTAGCGTAAGTTTTCACGCAGGGTGTCATGGAATAGGTACGTCTCTTGTGTGACCATGCCGATATGCTGTGCCAGATTTTCCAGTTGGAAATCGCGTAGATCCACCCCGTCGAGTAAGATTTTTCCGCTAGTGGGGTCATACAAGCGTGGTAGTAAATAGGTCAGGGTCGTTTTGCCTGCGCCGCTGGGTCCAACCAAAGCCACCAATTGCCCCGGCGCTATCTCAAAGGCGATCTCTTGTAGGGCTTGCACGCGCCCGCCGGCTGGCACATAATCCGGCAGTTTGCCCGACAGCCCTAACCCGCCCGCATAGCCTTCCCGTCCGCGTTCCTGACTGGCTAATCCCAGCACATTGCCGCCCTTTAGGGCTTGTGCTACTGAATCGGGCAGAATATCATAGCGAAAACCGACATTGGCAAATTGCACCCGCCCCGCCACTTGCGGCAAGGCAACCGCATTGGGTTTTTCTACAATTTCTTGCGGTAAGTCCAACACTTCAAAGACGCGTTCAAAACTCACCAAGCTACTTGCCAAATCTACCCGCGCATTGACTAAACTGGTCACGGGTCCATACAATTGTGCCAGGTAACTGGCAAATGCCACGATTAGCCCAATAGTGAATGTGCCTTGCAAAACCAGATGTCCCCCCACCCAAAAGACGAGCGCTGTCCCGATTGCAGAGATTAAGCTGAAGGTGACAAAGAACCAGCGCCCCACCACTGCCGAGCGCACGCCAATCTCGGCAACATTTTTGCTGTGTTGGTTAAACTGTTGGCGCAGTTGAGCTTGCCTGCCGAAGATTTTCATCAACAAAATGGCGCTGACGTTCAGCGTTTCATTCATGTGCGTGCTCATTTGGGCATTGAAGCCCATTGCTTTGCGGGTGATGTCGCGCAAAATGCCGCTCATCCGCTGGGAAGGCAAGATAAATAAGGGGAATAGCGCGATACTGAGCAATGCTAATCGCCATTCCAATGAGAACATGACCACTAATGAAACTACCAACGTGATGCTATCTGTGATTAGGCTGATGAAGGTGCTGGTAACGGCACGCTGTGCCCCAACTACATCGCTGTTTAGGCGTGCCATGATTTCGCCAGTTTTGGTGTTGGTAAAAAAGCGCAAAGACATGCTTTGTAAGTGGGCATAGAGCGCTTGGCGCAAATCTCGAATAATGCCTTCGCCAATGCCGGCGCTGAGTCCGCGTTGCCAAGTGCCAATGAGCCCGTTCAGCACCGGAATCGCCACCATTGCCAGCGCCAGCCAATTAAGTTGGCTGGCTGAGCGTTGGGGAAGTGCTACGTCAATCAGTTGGCGGGTGATGAGTGGCGGAAGCATGGAAAGCCCGGTACTGAGCAAAATTGTGAACAGCACGAATACAATCTGCCAAGTAAACGGACGGGCGTATTGCAAAGCGCGTTTGAGAATTGCAAAATTGATAGGTTCTTTGTTTTCTGGCTCAGTGGCGCTCATTAGGTGTCGCCAATTGCCTGGGGAAGCGTTAAACATAGTCTTTTGAATCGTTATATACTATATCCGACACGGATGAAAATTGGCTTTTTTCCTTAAAGAAAAAGCGCAAATCGATCTTCGGCATGTGTGCCGAAGATAACCCGCGCCGAATAGATATTGAACACGGGCACTATTCGGAACAATGCTTGAACTTGTCGATTCTAGCGATGTACTCACTCTTTATTCTACCGGAGAAATCATATCATGTCACATCATGTTTACAAACAAATTGAACTGACCGGCACGTCTCCTGACAGCTTGGAAGATGCCATTCAAACCGCCGTGACGCGTGCCGGCAAAACCCTGCGCAATTTGCGTTGGTTTAATGTAACCGATATTCGCGGTTATATTGAAGGTGGGCAAGTGGCGCACTGGCAAGTATCGTTAAAGTTGGGCTTTACACTGGATGATATTGACACGACTGACGAAGCGGACACAGCACTCTTGGAACCGTCTTAGCGCTTGCTAACCGGACACGGGTAAAACCTTTACAAAAAGTGCGATTTTAATCTGTGTTGAAAATAAAACACTCTTTCATGCAAGATTAAGCCAACTGCATTATACTTCCTGTCATGTTAGACACAACAACCCAGCGCATTCGCACGGCTGTGGTATTTATTGCCCTGTCGCTGTCACTTCTGTTTTTGGAAGCTCGCGGCGCATTGACCTGGTTGCCCAATATCGCCGGTTTGGCGTTTGCGCCTTTTCAAAGTTGGAGCGCTTTTACTTATTTTGCCTTACGCAATCAGTGGCGCGACACACAAGCCACCCAACAAGCAAGCGATAGCGAATTGCTTGCCCGCGTGCAGGAATTGGAAGCGCAGGTAGCACAACTTACCGCCGAAAACATCCAACTCAAAGAAGTGGTGGCAGAACGTGACCGCTTGGCAAAAATTCTTGGGTATGAACAAGCCTTGCCAAACCCTACTTATGCGGTTGCCAATGTGATTGGGGCAGACCCTAGCCCATTTTTTGGCTATATCTTGCTAGACCGTGGCACAACCGATGGGGTTTTGAAAGGTATGCCGGTTGTATCGGCAGAAGGGTTGGTAGGGGTGGTGGTGGAAAACTATGCTACCTTTTGCAAGGTCATGTTGATTACCGACCCGCGCATGAAGGTAAACGTGCGTGTTCAGGAAAATCGCACCGATGGCATTGTCAGTGGGCAGGAAGTGGGCGATTTGCGCTTGCAATATATTGCCCAAACCGCAGAATTGGTGGACGGGCAGACGGTCATCACCAGTGGGCTAGCTGGCTCTTTCCCAGCCGGTATCCCCATTGGCACATTACGCGCCATTCGTAAACGCCCGTTTGATGTTTTTCAGGAAGCGGACGTGGTGCCGTTTGTAGACTTTCACCGTCTCGAAACTGCGCTTGTCATCACTGATTTCGAAACGGTAGATATTTCGCCCGCGCTCACTCCAACTGCGCCCTAGTTGTTATGCGTAGCCTGCCTGTTGCCCTGATATTAATTTCGTTGGCAGTCATTCTGCAATCTAGTGTCATTGTGTTTTTACCCAATGTCTTTGGCGGGCATCCACGTCCTGACATCGTTTTTTTGCTGGTACTGGCATGGGCACTACACGCCCCCGATTTTGACAGTTACGCTTGGGCAATGATCGGGGGTATTTGGGTCGATGCTTTCTCCATTATGCCGCTCGGAAGCACCAGTTTGGCTTACTTGGTGGTAATTATCCTGATTCAGTGGGTAAAAGCCAGTTTGCAAGAGAGTACCATCATCCTGCCGTTGGTGGGGTGTTTGTTAGGTACGCCAGTTTTACTGGGTATCTTGTGGCTTTTCTCCACTCGTAGTGGCTGGAACTGGTCTTTAAACGACTTGTTTTTTCAAATTTTGCCTTTTACGTTGGTCATTCACTTGCTAGCGATATTCCCGCTGAGTTGGGGCATGGGGCGCTTGGTACGCTCGCTATACCCTGCCGCCATCAAGAGCTAAACCATGTATCGTTCTTCCACCGAAAAAGAACCTGCCCCGATTGCAGGCTACCGTGTTTGGGTGTTCTATGTGTTCATCATACTTGGCATATTGGTTTTGAGTTTGCGCTTGTTTCAATTGCAAATTCTGCAATACAACGACTATTTAACCCAAGCCGACCGCAATCGCACTTTTACGGTCAACATCCCGGCGCAACGTGGGGTCATTATGGACCGCAATGGCGTACTCTTGGCAGAGAATATCCCGCAATTCAATGTTACTATTACCCCAGCCTTTTTGCCAACCGAGCAAACGGATGTGGTAAATGCAATTTTTAGCTACATCTCTCAAAAAACCGGCGTACCGATTGACACGCCGCCACTAGATGCCGGTGAAGCGCGTGGCAATCAAGTGGGGGTAAAATCGCCACCGCCCGGCATCCGTGATTTGGTGCGCGTGCAAGACTCGCTCGCTCCTTATACGCCTGTAATCGTGGCAGTGAACATTGACCGTGAGATTGCGCTGGAAATCAGCGAGAAATTGCGCGATTTACCCGGTGTCAATGTCGAAGTTTTGCCCGCTCGCAACTACCCTACCGGCGAACTGACGGCGCACATTATCGGCTATCAGGGACCAATNNTCGTGATTTGGGCTTTGATGTGACGCGTGACCGCATTGGCTACGATGGTATTGAGTATCAATTCCAAACGGTGCTAGCGGGAACCAATGGACGCAAAACGATTGAGCAGGACGTAGCAGGCTATGAAATTCGCACCATTGGGGAAATCGTGCCTGCAGTGCCGGGTGCAAACATCCGCCTGACCATTGACATTCGCCTGCAAGCCGCCGCTCGTGCCGCGCTACGCAAAATGATTGATACTGAAAATGAGCGGCGCGCCACCCAACCGGGAAAATACCAAATTACCAAAGGGGTGGTGATTGCCATGAGCGCCAAAACCGGTGAAATCTTGGCGATGTATAGCTACCCGAGCTACGACAACCAGCAATTTGCCCAGTTTATTCCGGTTGAGTATTATCAACAATTGGCAGATAACCCCGCCCTGCCTTTGCTGAATCAAGCCACACAAGGCGAGTACGCGCCGGGCTCGGTCTTTAAAATTGTGGTGGCGGCAGGCGCATTGCAAGACAATATCATCACGCCCGAACAAACGGTTTTTGACCCAGGCTTGATTGAAATTCGCAATGCCTACTATCCAACCGATTTGGGAAAGGCACGCAAAGTGGTATGTTGGAAACGGGATGGGCATGGTCCGGTAGATTTTTTGACCGGTTTGGCGCAATCGTGTGATATTTACTTCTATGCACTGGGTGGAGGGTACAAAAAAGGTGGGGTGGATGAGGGCCTGGGCATCAACAAAATCCAACATTATGCGAATTTGCTTGGTTATAACAGATCCACCGGCATTGAACTGCCCGCCGAGCGCGATGGTTTGGTTCCGAATACCGATTGGAAGCGTCTCAATCTGGGCGAAAACTGGTCGAGCGGCGATACCTACATTGCGTCTATTGGTCAAGGCTTTATTCTTGCCACTCCATTACAGATTCTCAATAGCTACACACCATTTTTCCGCGGCAATAATGGCAACTTGCTACAGCCGACACTCATTCATGACATTTCAGATGGTGAAGGCAATATTTTGCAACCTTTTGTGACGCGCATCATCCGCAACACCCCTTTTCGTACGGATGTGTTGGATTGGGTAGACCGCGGTTTGCGCAAAGTATTTATTGATGGTACGGGTTCGGTCATTGCGCCGCCACGCACCGCTGTCAGTTTTGCGGGGAAATCCGGTACCGCTGAATATTGTGACAACATTGCCCAAAGCCAGAACCGTTGCAAATTTGGTGCCTGGCCCGCTCATGCTTGGTTTGTCGGTTATGCACCGTGGGAAGACCCGGAAATTGCGGTGATTGCTTTTGTTTATAGTGGTGAAGAAGGCTCAAAAATTGCTGGACCTGTGACCTTAGATGTAATTGATGCTTACTTTGAACTAAAGGCGCTGGACACGGGCATTCCACTCCCCACCCCGACTGCGGTCCCTGAAGAAGAAGGTGACAACTAGCCGGTATCCCCCTAGCCGCGCTTCGCTTGCCAGACACAGCTCAATAACTCTAGTAACCAATTTACCCCAATCCAAAAAAGCGCCTTTCCCTTGCGAAAAAAGCGCTCTGCTTCATTAACCTACCTATCTACTCAGGCGTTTGAGTTATTTCCACTATCACTGTTTAAGAAAACGCGCATGGTACGCTCGACCAATTGGTAAGCCACGCCTTGTTGGAAGCCAACCACCCAGGCTAGCGCCCCAAGCACCAAGTAAGCGCCGCCACCGGGTTGTGGGTTTTGCACCAATACCAGTCCGCCCAATTGAAAAATCAGGAATACAAATACGCCCAGCACACCCCCTAGTAACGGGCTGATAATATACCAAATGCTTTGATGGGGGTCAAAATCTTGGTCAATCGCAATATGTCGCACCAAACTCCAAAGCGCATTGGTGTTGCCACCCAATACGCCAGAAAGAATCGTGGTACAGATCAGGAGCAAATTGATATTGTCAGGCAAATAGCCCAGTGAAAACAGCTTTTCGGTGGGTCCAATATTGGTAAAGGCAAACCAAAAGCCATAAAAAGTAACCAGTAGCCAAACCAAAGTGATAATGGTTAATCCCAGCCCCCATGTTTTTGCCCAGCCACTTTGCTTTTTGCGATAATTGATACTGAGTAATACTTCGTTATACAAGCGATGGGCGTCTTCATAATGCTGGGGACCTGCCAATAAGCGGTTTTTGGCAGATTTGAGCTTACGCAAATTGAGTTGATTGACCTGTGCATTGCCGGAAGGTTGGGTCACCAGTTGGTTTTCCAGCTTTTCGATGGTTTGCCAGAAATTCTGCACCATTTGCGGGCGCACCAAACGCTCCAATACCACCGGGTCTTCATCGCGGTCTGTCAAATCCATCTCTGCGCTATTGTTGTTGCCGTTCGCTGAATCGAGTGGGTCGGGGGCAAGGTTGAGCCCGGTTTCCAATGATGGCGTGCCTGCCGACCAATTATCAGCGCCACCCATTGGCGCAGGAAAACTGCCCCGCACGGTAGAAGAAGCATTGTCTGCAATGCGTTTGGTGGCTGGCATTGCTGTGCTGGTCACCCGTTCAGCACGGGTGGCTGGTTCGTTGGGGAGCAAGTTACGCTCCGATTCAGTGGATGGGTACATCGCCGCCAATTCTTCCGGTGTGTAGCCTGACGGCTCCGGTATAGGCTGGAAAGGCTGACGCTCACTGGGCGGCAATGGCTCGGCAGGCATTATCGGTTCGCCAAAGAGCGCTTGGATATCAGCGTCCGAACCTTCCGCGTCACCTGCCGCGCCGGCTGGTTGTGCATCGGTAAAACGTGCTGGATTGGTGGTGATGGCTTGGGGAGAAAGCGTTGGCTCCGCGCTAAAAGGATTGCCTTGTTCTGGTAAAAGCAATTTGCGTCCACGTCCGCTCAAACGATTGGGTTTATTTTCCATGAATGATCTCCTGAGCAAGCGTGCGGTAAGCTTGCGCCGCTGGGCTATCGGGGTCAAAAGTAAGCACCGATTGTGCAGAAACAGGCGCTTCTGCCACAGATGGCTGGTCTACGATGATTGCTGAGAACACTTTATTTTGAAAAACATCTTGTAATTCAGCCAACACTGCCTGCGAATGTTCCACTTCAGGGCGGTACATGGTAGGCAATATGCCAAGCAATGCGAGAGACGGGTTCATCCGCTCATGGATACGCCACACCATCTCAAGTAAGGCACGTACCCCGCGCATTGATAAGAATTGGCACTGCACCGGGATTAGTAATTCTTGGGCGGCGGTCATCGCATTGACTGTCAGCAAACCCAAACTGGGCGGCGTATCCATCAAAACAAAATCTACATCTAACGCAAGTCGTTGTAGCGCATTACTCAAGCGAAAGGCGCGGTCAGGAAATGTGCTGAGCGCAATTTCGGCACGTGCTAGGTCGCTGGTGGCTGGCGCTAGGTATAGGTTCGGGGCAACTTGCCGCAAAACACTGACCAAACGGGTATCACGCAACAATACGGTATATAAGGAGCGTGTTACTTGGTAGGGGTCTTGCCCACAAGACATCGTAAGCGCGGCTTGGGGGTCTAAATCCACCAACAATACGCGCTTGCCCAATTGAGCCAACGCCCAGCCCAGATTGAAAACAGTGGTGGTTTTTCCAACCCCGCCTTTTTGATTTGCGACAGCAATAATTCTTTTCACAAAGCAAAGTATATAGCTTTTGGAAAAATTGGTCAATTACAATTGACAATTCCATTTCACGGATGGGAACTGCGCTTTTCCCTTAAGTAAAAAAGCGCAAATCGCTCTTCGGCATGTGTGCCGAAGATAACCCATGTCGAATATAAACAATGCGAACAACCGTTGGCAGTCAGTTACCCTTCCTTTAGAAAATCCGTTATAATTATGCTCGGCACGCAAAAAACTGCACTTTTCGTTTAAGAAAAAATCTACAATGCCGAAGCCTGCCGAAGCCCATGACTATCATACAAATTCTTTATTGGCATACAATCCCGATACAAGTGCGTGCAATTGCCGGGCGCAACCGTCAGACTGTCGCATTACCCCCACGCTTCATGGAAGCGGTAGACGCGGCGGCAATGTCAGCAGGCTTGACAGGTTCGGATGCGTATAGCGATCTTTTTCGCTGGGGAGAAGCAGTTGAAAAAGAAGGCGAACCTGCCGAGCTCGCCCAAGAAACAGCCACCGAACTAGAAGCCGCATGGCAAAGCATTGACTGGAAACGTGTGGCAGTCCAACTCAAAACAGCAAAATAACGATGCGCATACTGGTCATTTCCGATATTCATGGCAACCAAGTTGCGCTTTCGGCTGTGCTTTCTGCCGCCAAAGACCGCTACGATGCAGTCTGGTGCTTGGGCGACTTGGTTGGCTACGGTCCAAACCCTAACGAATGTGTAGCTATGGTGCAAGCCCTGCCCAACTTGGTGTGTTTGTGTGGCAATCACGACAAAGCCGCGTTGGGAGAGCTAGACCTTTCCGAGTTTAATGCCGATGCCTTGCGGGCTGTCCTGTGGGGGGGCGATGCACTTAACGCCGAAAGTCGCGCCTATCTTCAGCAACTCACTGCCGCCGCCATCGCCAAACTGGACGGACACCCTGCTTGGCGGCAGGTGATGCTGGCACATGGCAGTCCACGTGACCCAATTTGGGAGTATATTCTGACCCCGGAGATTGCCCTAGACAATTTTCTGCATTTCTCCGAAGCGCTTTGCCTAATTGGGCACAGCCATATTCCGCTATACGCCCATCTGACAGCGAGTGAATGCAAAATGCAGTTGGCTACCGACGGGCTAGAAATTGTGCTTGATGAAGGGCGTTTTATCATTAATCCGGGCAGTGTCGGTCAACCACGCGACCATGACCCGCGTGCCGCCTATGGCATCCTTGACCTAGCGGCAATGCGTTGGAAATTTCACCGTGTTACTTACGACATCAGCGAAACACAAGCCCGTATGCACGCCCACAACTTGCCCCGCCGCCTAATTGACCGCTTGGCATTTGGCAGGTAACTCACACTAACAGATACCAATCATGGTGCTATTCGGCTACATGCCGAATAGCGAATTGCGGATAGATATATTCGCTTAAAGTGCCAATCATTGTGAGTCGTACAAACGGTAGCAATCCTATGCGCTTCAAAATAGGTTTGCCGCAATTGCAGTCATATCTGATACGAGTCAAATAGAATAGTAAAAAATACCTGCCCTGATTTGTGACTTTCGCCACAAATCAGGGTCAGTTATAGAATGAACATTTCATCGGCGACTATAGTCGCCGATTTTATTTAATCCATCGAAGGAATAGGTTTTTACTATGAAAAAACGCCAGATTTACCCATTTAGTGCAATCGTCGGACAGTCCAACATGCGCATGGCTTTGCTACTCAATGCAGTGAACCCTGGCATTGGGGGGGTGTTGGTGCGTGGCGAGAAAGGTACTGGCAAAAGCACTGCCGCTCGCGGGTTGGCAGAATTATTACCTGCTTTGGATGTGGTAGGCGGTTGCCCGTATGCACTTGCTCCAGAAGAAGTTCCCACTGATTTGTGGCCGCACGAAGCCAACAGTGTAGAACAACGTGCCGTGCAAGTGGTTGACCTGCCGCTCGGTGTGACAGAAGACCGCTTGCTGGGCACTATCAACCTGGAGCAAGCCATTCAGCAAGGCAAGCGTCAATTTGAGCCGGGCTTATTGGCACAGGCGCATCGTGGAATTTTGTATATTGATGAAGTAAACTTACTGGGCGACCATATTGTAGATGTTTTACTGGATGCCGCGGCGATGGGCATTAATATTGTAGAACGCGAAGGCGTGTCGTTTAGCCATCCATCGCGCTTTATTTTGGTCGGTACTATGAACCCCGAAGAAGGCGATTTGCGCCCGCAGTTGTTAGACCGCTTTGGACTGGCAGTGCAGGTGGAAGGTCCGGTAGATGTGGCAGAACGCACCGAGATTGTGCGCCGCCGCCTTGCCTTTGAAGAAAGCCCGACACAATTTGCCCAACGCTTCAAGAAGGCTGATGAACAGTTACGCCAACACATTTTGGATGCACAGCGCCGTTTGCCATTGGTTACAGTGGATGAGCGCATGATGCGGGTAATTGCTAAGGTGTGTATGGAATTTGACGTGGATGGTATGCGTGCCGATTTGGTGATTTATAAAACAGCACGCACGATTGCCGCTTGGCGGGCGCAAGAAAAAGTCGGGGCGGCAGAAATCAAACTTGCCGCAGAGTTGGCGCTACCCCACCGCCGGCGTAAACAACCTTTTGAACAAGCTGGTTTGGATGCCAACAAGTTGGATGACGTTATCAAGCAAGCCTTAGAAACGACACAAGGCGGGCAAGAACGCGAGAGCGAAACGGCAGGTGAACCACAGCGATGAGACCTCAGGAGCCGAAATGCCAGGACTGTTTGGCTTGGGACAGGCTGGCGCTTCTGGGGATGAATTGACAGCAGGACAAGTCGCAGATGTGGGGCAAACCTATGAAGTGCGCACGTTTGCGGCTATTCCCCCGCGCAAAATGCAGTCTGCACGGGGCAAACGTACACGCACTAAGATTAGCAAGCATGGGCATTATATTCGCTCGGCGATGCCAACCGGACGCTTGACCGCAATGAGCGACCTGGCAATAGATGCCACTGTGCGTGCCGCCGCTGAACGGAGCGCCTCGGAGCGTACCCTAGCCGACCTTACCAGCCCCCACAAGTATTGGGGTAAACGCTTGCATGTCCTACCTAGTGATTATCGCCAGAAGGTGCGGGCGGCACGCACTGGCAACTTGATTCTGTTTGTCGTGGACGCTTCTAGCAGTATGTCTGTGCAACGGCGTATGGTGGCAGTGAAGGGCGCAATTATGAGCCTTTTGCTAGATGCCTATCAAAAACGCGACCGGGTCGGGCTGATTTCCTTTCGTAGTAACAATGCCCAGCTTTTGTTGCCCCCTACCAACTCCTTTGAGCAAGCCGAACAATTGCTGACCAAACTGCCATCGCAGGGAAGTACACCACTGCCTGCCGGGCTGGCATTGGCGCAGTTGGTTTTGGCACGTCACAAGCGCAGTAAATCGGATTTGATTCCGCTGGTTGTTCTGCTGAGCGATTGCAACGCGAATGTATCTTTGGATGGCGGGCGGGTTGTGCGAAAAGCGTTGGAAGAGTCTTATAAGCTAGCCGATTCCTTTGCCGAGCAAAAGATTGATGCAGTTGTGATAGATTGCCAATCGGGTAAGAGTGGCTCCAAGCAAGCCGTGACAATTGCCGAACATATGAATGCCGCTTATTTACGACTTGAACAAATAGAAGCCAATAGCATTGCCAATGCAGTGTGTCAATATTTGCAATAGCGCACCGGCAGGCAATTTAGGGTGTTTTATTCGGAGCGCAGGGGTGGCGTGATGTGCCGAAAATTTGTCATCTCCTTCGGTAGTTAGCTTCAACTCGCAAGGGTCGGCGCTTTAGCTGGATACAAACATCCGCAATTTGCTATTCGGCATGTATACCGAATGATATCCGTGCTCAGTATATACTTCCCGCTTTTTTCCCGAAATTTGGGATATTTGTCCATTGAAGGTTAGTACTATGGTTTGCTATACTACTATCACTCTACAGTTGGTTACACTTCAAGTACGCGATGCTGTACAAACAATTCTGAATTGTAACCCCCTTGCACAGGCAATTCCGATAAGAGCACGCACACCTATCTCAGATTTTTCGCGTCTGATTTACCTAACTACATTATCTATCCAATCTTCGTGCGTGATACTCACAAGGGAGTGGGCAAATGGTTAACCAATTGCCTGTGCTTTCTTTAAATTGTTCAAAATGGTGAGATAGGTTTTCTTATGCCCCCTAAAAAGCTGATACAAGATCCAATTATATGGTTGATAGCGATTGTTTGGGGTTGTTTGGCTATTTTTATTTACACACGTATGCAAAGCCCGTGGGATGGCGCATTGTGGAGCGATATTAATGGTAACGCTACCTTTGAACTGGTTGCCGCAGACCAAACCTTTTACCCGGGTTACCAAGTAGGAACAAAAATTACCGAAATTGAAAACGTATCGGTTGCCGATTACGCACAGTTTCTTTTGTGGGAGCCCCAAAAGCTTCCCCAATTCTCTTTGGACCCCATCCAATTGACACTTTCTGTGAATGGGATTGAAGATGTTGTTCTTCACCACTTACGTCCGACTGGATTTCGGTTGCAC
Source organism: Anaerolineales bacterium UBA6668 (assembly GCA_002455215.1). GTDB lineage: Bacteria > Chloroflexota > Anaerolineae > Anaerolineales > UBA6668 > UBA6668. Next base: position 100,140 of record DKKK01000201.1, read on the forward strand.
CCTGATCTTTGGGGTCCATTGATATATGGGTTTCTTGGGTTGCTAATTGTTGGCGTTTTGTTGGTGAGCCGCCCCAATGAAGAAGCTTTACGCGTTTCATTTTTTGGCTTATCTTGCAATTTCAGCTATGCTCTCATCGCCAACCATCAATTGACCATCGGGCAACTGATGCAACCTGCTTTGATGTGGTTTCGGCTAGCACTTATTATTGTGCTTCCCTTATTCTACTTTTCTGCAATTGTTCATCAAGGGTTGGTTTTTCCCAAGCGACACTCTATTATCATAAAATACCCGCTTCTACAATGGATGCCTTATCTGTTTTTGATGCTGGGTTTTATCGTGTTTGCGGTATTTACACGTTCTTTTGTCTCGCATACGGTATGGTTATTAATCTGGCAAGTATATTATTTTATTGTTCAAATATTTATGTTGCCCCTAACCATATGGGCATATTATACGAATTATAGGGAAACCACAAATCCAATTTTGCGGGTGCAAGCCAAATGGGTTTCAGTAAGCGCTATTATTGCTAGTATGGTAGGATTTTGTGTTTTCTTACTTTTTCTAGCGAATGTGGTCACTGATGGCGTTCCTTCAAACTTTACGTTGCTGATTCGGAATTTACAATGGCTGGTTAGCCTGGCTCCTGTAATCGCGCTTCTCTGGGCGGTTTCGCGCTTTCATTTATATAAATTACACTCAATCAGCAGGCAAGTCGGCAAAATCTCGTTCATGTGGGTTTTTACTTTTGTTTTTATGGGGATTTGGTCGGGGTTGCTAGATATGCGGGCGCTGGCAACCGTGTTCTTGCCAACTGTTGGTGACCTATATGGCGCTCCTCCGTCCCATTTAGATGCCAATCTACTAGTCATGCTCTTAACTTCCGGCGCTTTTGTTGTGTCATTTTTATTTTTGCGCTACTTGTTTAAGAAAGTGGTCAATTGGTTTGACGGCGCAACTTCCAATCCGGATGAGACATTGATGCAATTTGGCAGGAGTTTAGAGCAGTTTGTTCATCCCAGACAAATAGGGCAACATATCTTGCAGATATTACATGAGAACTTTAATTTGCAGTATAGCGAGATACGTTTGAATACCAGCCCGGAAGGTCAGTTTGCCGAGTACGAAGTGCTTTCTGCGATTGGCTCTTTGCCGCAAGGCGATTCGGCAAAAAGCTTAATCTCTTTTCCTGTGGTGTATCAGGAGAATGAAATTGGGCAGTTGCGGCTCAAACTGCGCCGCGATTTCGATTCGTTATCCGAAGACCAAGAAGAACTTATTCGCAATCTTATTCATCAAGTGGGTATGGCGTTATATATCCAACAACAAACGGAGCGTGAATCGCGACTCACAGAGCAAGTGCAAGCCAGCCGTGAAAAACTGGTTGCCGCTCGAGAAGATGAACGCCGCCGCTTACGCCGTGACTTACATGATGGCTTGGGTCCCAATCTTGCGGCAATGATGTTGCGTGTGGAAGCTATTCAGGATGATTTGGCAGACAATAAGACGGACTCTAGCCAACAAGAGTTGCAGTCTTTGCACGCTGACCTACAATCCACCTTGAACGAAGTTCGACGGTTGGTGCAGGGCTTGCGCCCGGAAACGCTAGACCAAATGGGTTTGAAAGGGGCGTTGCAGTTGTTGGCGCAAAACCACCAAAAGCCCGGTCTAAAATTGTCTTTGAAAATGCCTGATGAACTGCCTACCTTGTCTGCCGCGCATGAAGTTGCCATTTTGCGCATTGCCAGTGAAGCCGTAAACAATGTTATGCGTCATGCCAATGCGAGTGTGTGCGAACTTGAACTGCGTTACCAAGAAGGCGAAATCACACTGGCAATCAATGATAACGGCAATGGCACGCTTAAACCAAACCCAGATGGCGTGGGCTTACAATCTATCCAAGAGCGTACCGCTGAACTTGGTGGACAGTTCTCAATGACCAGCAAGCCCCAAATGGGTACTTTATTGTCCGTGCGTTTTTCGTTGCTTGGCTTGCTGTAATTGCGGCAAGCCATTTTGCAGGGAATAGGATTGCTTCAATCTTGATGGGGGGTGCGGTTCAGTTTTTCGGAGAATGCGAATCGATATCTGCCAAACGGGTTTCGCCTTGTTTTGTGCGTTGTAAATGGGTTTGTGTGATTACACTATCTGTCATTTTGGGTGTTATGAACTGTTCTGTAGCGAGAAATTTGTAGCATCTATGTCAAGATTGATCGCATTTAAATGTAACTGCTCAGGCTAGTGGAAACAAATCATTGTGCAGGGTTGCCCCCAGATCAGTGGCAAACAACCTAAAAATAGCACCCATCAA
>DKKK01000008.1 GCA_002455215.1 Anaerolineales bacterium UBA6668
GCTTTTTATTCTACCGAATACAAAAATAATGGTTCTGGTGTCATTCCAACAATTTTAAGCGAGAGATACCCAAAATGAGTACCCATACATTAAACACAAATGCTTTTTTCATGCGGTAGACCTGGGTAGCGCCTATTGTTACCTACAACAATTTTTTCGCTTTGATGTATAATTCCAGCACCAAACAGCATTTAGGAGAAAAAAATGAGTCGAACAATTAGTTTTTTTGCTGGTATCTTTTGTGGCGCGATTGTTGGCGCGGTTGCCGCACTGCTCCTTACCCCCGAATCCGGTGAAAACTTGCAAAGCCGTTTGCGTGATGAAGTGACGGATATGTGGGAATCGGCACAACGTGTATCCCAAGAACGCCGCCGCGAAATGGAAGAACGCTTGCAAGAATTGCGCAGTGGACGCGCTATCACCATCGATTAGTCAAACGAGCGAGCTGTATTCGGCACGGATGGAAACTGCCTTTTTCCCTTCAGCAGAAAAGCGCAAAGCTGACCCGTGTCGAATATAGTGCTTTCTCGCCTGCTCGCTCGGTAACCCGGCTGACTAGGTTTTGTTTGCGCCTAACTCGGCATTGACTTTAATTTTTCTAGCGCACCCAGCCATATCTTACCCAAGTTGTTGCGTTGTGGGAGCTTAACGGTAGCTAGTTTTTGTCCGACTCGCGCCAGCATCATCGGTACTTCGCCCCAATCATTGCGCAAAACTGCCTGACGTAATTGCAAGGCATAGTTCTGTGTCCATAGCCATTCCATGCGAAATTTGTCCGCCTTTACCCAATAGCCGCGCTTTTCCCAGGCCGTCACACTGCCCTCCACTGTTTCGTTCATCTCGTGTAAACACAAAGCAATATATGCCGCCATGTCGCGCGTTTCGGCATCCACTTCTGATTTTTGACTCAATTCCCGCAGAGTCAAAAGTAAGGCTTTGCTTAATTGTGTACGTTCTTTTCCGGCGGTTTCAGGATTAATAACGCGTCCCATGATAAAATCTCCATAGTGTGTTAGAATTTAGAACACTCTTTCTATTTTAGCAGGGATTTTGCTGGACGGGAAGGGCTGATTTGCCTAAATTTGATTAAAAATTAGCTGATATGACTGCACTTTCAACACAAGACGAATTATACAATTTACTAAATTTACTGCCTGAGCGCATTTTACAAGCCATCGCGACACAAAATCGCCAAAATGAACTGCTCGAAATTGTGCTAGACCTGGGGCGTGTCCCCACTGCACGTTATCCAGATGGTGAAGTGGTGCTATCTAACCAAGGAGTTAGCGCATCGGAATTGGAAAGTGTGGTGAGCCAAATCGGTGAATTTGATAGCGACAATCGCGCTGGCATGGAGCGCACCCTGCACCGCATTTCTGCCATTCGCAATCGACGTGGTGCAGTAGTCGGCTTGACCTGCCGCATTGGACGGGCGGTTTTTGGCACGATTGAAATTATTGAAGACTTGGTCACCAGTGGTAAAAGCATCCTGCTCTTAGGTCGCCCGGGTGTGGGTAAAACCACCATGCTCCGCGAAGCCGCCCGCGTGCTGGCAGAAACCCGCCGTGTGATCATTGTGGATACCAGCAATGAAATTGGTGGCGATGGTGATATTCCTCATCCAGCCGTGGGGCGTGCCCGCCGTATGCAGGTTGCCAACCCATCCTTGCAACATGAAGTGATGATAGAAGCGGTGGAGAACCACAATCCAGAAATCATTGTGATTGATGAAATCGGACGAGAGTTAGAAGCCGCCGCCGCTCGTACCATTGCCGAGCGGGGCGTACAACTGATTGGCACGGCACACGGCAACACGCTCGACAATATCCTACTCAACCCCACTTTGGCGGATTTGGTGGGTGGCATTGAGTCAGTTACACTCTCTGATGAAGAAGCACGGCGGCGCGGTACGCAAAAAACTGTGCTCGAAAGACGCTCTCCCCCTACGTTTGATGTGTTAATCGAATTGCAAGAACGGGAGCGCTTGGTGGTGCATCCCGATATTTCACTGGCGGTAGATACCGTCTTGCGCGGTCGTACACTCACTGCCGAACTGCGCTCTCGCAACGCCGAAACCGGCAAGCTTGAAAACACCCCCTATACCCCACCGCAAACCGCCAATCGCGCACTTTCCGAACGCACCCAAGAGCGTGGCAAAATGCCCAATACGGCAGGTAATGTCATGCCCTGGGCGGGGGGGAACACGCAATGGGGTGACAATGGCGGGCGGCGAAACGGCTATACGGGTAACGGCTATGCTGGCAACAGCACAAGCACCCAACCACAGCCTCCCCCCAACCCTGCACCAGCCAAAGTGCTATCCGATGCGACCATTGGCAAAGAACAGCCGGGCATCAACTTATTCATTTATGGCATAAATCGCCAACGCCTAGCCGAAGCCGCTCACAATTTGCGTATTCCGCTCACAGTCGTGGAAGATTTACAAGATGCCGATGGCTTGCTGACGCTCAAGTCGTATTATCGCCGCAGTCAGCGCCCCATCAGTGATGCCGAAGCATTGGGTTTGCCGATATACGTCCTTCGTTCCAACACAGCCCATCAAATCGAAGCCTTTCTGCTCGAACAAGCCGCCCATTATAGCGATGATGAGTACCAAACTCGCCTGCAAACCGCGCTTAACGAAGCCGAACACGCCATTCGCGAAGTAAGTAGCAGTGGACGCTCGCTGGATTTGCGCCCCCAAGATGCGTCTATTCGCCGCCGCCAACACCAGCTCATCCGCGATGCCCAATTGATTTCCCAATCCTACGGGCGCGAACCCAATCGGCGGGTACGTATCTTCCGTGAGTAACTTCTTTTCTACTTAGATTACAGAAGCCCCATCGCGCCGCATATATACTTCCTGTTATGCTCATCCTAAACTACCACGAGACTGCCGCACGTTTACCCATGCTTGCTTGTATTGACGTGATGGAACAGGCATTTCGTTTGTTGGCAGAAGGGCAAGTGTACCACCCTCCGCGTCAATGGATAGACCCTGCTGGCGCGTTGGGTAGCCTTCTGCTGATGCCAAGTTATCTTGGGGGGGCAGAGCCGGTCTATGGGCTAAAGACACTCACCATTTTTCACCAAAACACCGCTATGGGCTTGGAAGCGCACCAAGGTGCAGTCTTGCTCTTTAGCGGAAAAACCGGCGAATTATTGGCACTGTTCGATGCAAGCGCAATCACCGCCATACGGACTGCCGCAGTCAGCGGCTTAGCCACCCGCCTGCTGGCAAATCCAACAGCAAGTGTGTGCGCCCTGCTGGGCGGTGGCGTGCAAGCTCGCACCCATTTGGCGGCAATGGCATGTGTCCGTCCTTTAAGTGAAGTGCGCATAGTCAGTCGTTCTTTAGAAAATGCTCAAAAGTTTGTAGAAACTGAACAAAGCAAGTATGACTTTCCCTTGTTAGCACTGCCCTCGGCTGAGAGTGCAGTACGCTCTGCCGATTTGGTGGTCACCACCACTACCAGCCACACCCCTGTCTTGCACGGCGAATGGTTGCAAGCCGGCACACACGTGGTTGCCATCGGCGCGTACCGCCCGACTACTCGCGAAGTAGATACTGCTACCATTCAACGGGCGCGTGTCTTTGTCGATTCCCGTCAACAATGTTTGCAAGAAGCTGGTGACCTTGCCATTCCAATCCAAGAAGGCGCATTCTCTGCTGATGGTATCGTGGCAGAGTTGAGCGAGTTGGTGTCCGGGCAGGTGATGGGGCGTACCGATGCCAGCCAAATAACCTTTTTCAAATCGGTGGGCTTACCTGTCGAAGACCTAGCCGCCGCTCAATACATTTACAATCAACCATGAGTTTATTTATCACCTTTGAAGGACCCGATGGCGGTGGCAAAAGCACCATTTGCCGGACATTGGCGGGTGAACTACAGGCAACTGGCTATCAAGTGCTGGTACTGCGCGAGCCGGGTGGCACACCCATCGGCGACCAAGTGCGGCAGGTGCTGATGGATAAAGCCAATACCAGCATGACCCCGCACGCCGAATTTTTACTATTCTCGGCATCCCGTGCCCAATTAGTGCGCCAGACCATTTTGCCCGCCCTTTCCGCCGGGCAAATCGTCCTGTGTGACCGCTTTTTTCATAGCAGTTTTGCCTATCAAGGTTTTGGGCATGGCTTGAATCTTGCAGATTTACAGCAGGTAACCGAATTCGCTACCGGCGGTTTGCACCCACATGCCACGTTACTCTTTGATATAGATGCTGAAAGTGGCTTGCGCCGCCGCCAAAAACCCGGCTTGGAGTGGAACCGTTTGGATGACTATGCCGTAGAATTCCATCGGCGTGTGCGTGAAGGCTATTTACAACTGGCGAGCGCCGACCCCAATCATTGGTACGTGCTTGATGCTAGTCAATCTTATGAGCGAGTGTTAGCCCAAGCCCGTCAACACATTGCCCTGCTTTTGCAAAATCAATAACACCCCAAATTTTTTATGTCTTATCTTCAAGCAATTTTGCTCGGCATTCTGCAAGGGCTCACTGAGTTTTTACCCGTTTCCAGTAGCGGGCATTTAGTGCTATTCCCGTGGCTGTTGGGCTGGCAGTTAGACCCACAAGTCAAATTTGCCTTTGACATTCTGGTACAAGTCGGCACGATTCTGGCGGTCATCTTATATTTTTGGCGCGATTTGCTACTCATCACCTGGGAAACGCTTACCGCTCTCACGCAAGGCAAACCATTTGCCACCAGTAATGCACGCTTAGGCTGGTTCATACTGTTAGGGACCATTCCAGCGGGCTTTTTTGGACTGTTGTTAAAAGATTTTTTTGAACAGTTTTTTTCTAGCCCATTCTTCGTCATATTGTTTCTATTCATTACCGCCGCTTTGCTCTTCACCGCCGAATTTTTATTTCGCCGTCAAGCCACACCGCGTTCTTTGGAAGAATTGACCTGGCCAGATGCTTTGGTAGTCGGCTTTGCGCAGGTGCTGGCAATCTTGCCCGGCGTCAGCCGCTCCGGTTCAACTATCACGGCAGGGCTGGTGCGTGGCTTAAACCGCAATTCCGCCGCTCGCTACAGCTTTTTACTCTCGATCCCAATTATGTTGGCGGCTGGGNNAGGCTCGCTCGACCTATTGGCACTCCCCAACTTTTCCAACGTGCTTACCCCGATTTTACTCGGTATGTTTGTATCCGCTGTAGTCGGTTTTGCCGCCATCCACTGGTTTTTGGGTTTCCTGCGTACCCGCTCTCTCATCCCGTTTGCCATTTATTGTATCGGCTTTGCCAGCCTGTGCTTGGTTATCTGGGTAGTGCGCGGCATCTTCTTTCAGCCGTTAAATTCGCTGGGGGTGGGACAAAGCCCCAGCGAGAGCGCCAATTCCTCGCTTTCGCCCTCCTCTGGCAATGCTGAAACCCCGCTCCAAGAGGGCACACCCGCCTGGGTGGCTCCCTTTCGCATTGCTGTCACATCTGACACTGAAGCCAAAACGCGCGAGNNCGAATGGAATCAGTTCGTTGCCCAAGATTTTCGCGCCGAAGTCGTTTCCTACCCCACCCACAGCCAAGCCATTCAAGCCCTGCAAAGTGGGGAAGTACAAGCCGTGATGGCATACGAAGTTGTAGACGGCTTTTCGGCTTGGCAGATTACTTCCGTCCGCTTGGCAATCATCTCCCCAACGCAAAATGCTGGAGTGAACTTTGACTACAAATTATGGCTTTCGCAAGACCAATTAAGACGGCTCTTTGGCGGGGAAATTACCAATTGGAATGAGCTTGGGCTAGGTGATATGCCGGTACAAGTTTTGGTGCGTGATGCAGATAGCGCAATGGGACGGGCGTTTTCAAGACAGGTGTTGCAAGGACAAGCACTGGGGGGTGGGGCTGTTCTGCGCCCGTCAGAACCAGCCGTCTTGCAAGGGGTTGCCGCTCAACCGGGCAGTTTGGGCTATGTAGTGTGGGAAGACCTAACCAGCAGTGTTCAGCCAGTGGTAATTGAAGGCTTACTACCCGATAGCCCCGATTATCCGTGGCATATTCCGGTTTTGGTACTCACCAGTGACGAACCGCAAGGCGCGTTGCGGCAGTGGATCGCCACGTTGCAAAAGGCAGTGGACTAGTCACTAGTCAATTAAAACGCGACAGGAAGGTAAATAATACCTTCCTGTTTTTGCTTTTCGGTGGAGTAGGTGCATCTAAAGCGCCGCTTTTGCCGCCGCCAGCACTGCCGCATAATCTGGCTCATTGCCCAAAGCGGGCATATATTCGCTATAGACCACTTGATTATTCCGGTCAACCACCCACACCGCTCGGCGTAGATAACGGCGTTCCTTCACCAAAACCCCATAGCCTTCTCCAAAATTCACATCATAATGGTCGGAGGCTGTAATTACACGTTCAATACCTTCCGCGCCACACCAGCGCTTTTGAGCAAATGGCAAGTCAGTGCTAATCACAATCACCACCACGTCTTCGCTCAGGGCAGTGGCATCCGCATTGAAACGCCGCGTTTCGGTGGCGCACACATTGGTATCAAGCGAAGGGACGGAAGCAATCACCCGCACCTTTCCGGCAGTGTCAGCAATTCCTTTCAACGCTGACCAGTCGTTTTTGTGTACGGTAAATTCCGGCGCCTGTTGCCCCACCACAACATCCTCGCCCACCACAGTTACAAATTTTCCACCCAACTGCAAAACATCGGTACGCTCAATAGACATAAAAACTCCTGATTAATAATAGATAGCTCAGTTTTTGATACAAACGACCACCAATCATAGTTGGCTTTCTATATAAGCATACCACAATCTATATTCGACACGGATGAAAACCGCGCTTTTTTGCTTAATGGAAAAAGCGCAATTCGTCATTCGGCACGGTTGATCTTTCGCACGCGTGCCAAGCCTAGAAGCACACATTCCCCTCAAGAAAGCACAATTTGCATGCCTACCGAATTTACGCTACCCGTGTAAAAGATGATAAAATCAACCCAATCTTTCACAATTTACTCAAATAACTTATGAATCCAAACAAACTACTACAACAACTTGGCTCTATTCAAGAGCAAATGCGCAAAGCACAAGCACAACTCGCCCAAGAAACTATCGAACTCACCAGTGCGGGTGGCGCGGTAAAGGTTGTGATTAACGGCGCACAACGCTTGCAATCAGTGGAAATCAACCCTGAGCTGTTGCAAACAGGAGATACCGAGCTAATCAATGATGCTCTGGTTGCCGCCATCAATGACGCCATCGAACGCTCACAGACACTCGCCGCAGAGAAATTAGGCAATCTGACTGGTGGATTGGGTTTGCCCGGCTTCTAACCACCCTATGCGTCCTAATACAGCCCAACCTGTTAGCACACCTCGCCCGGTGCAAAAAGCGATCGATGAATTATCGCGTTTGCCTGGTATTGGACCCAAATCCGCCTCTCGTTTGGCTTTTTTTCTCCTGCGAGCCAAGCAAGAACAAGTAGAAGATTTGGCAAACGCCCTGCTCGAAATGCGGGCAAATATTCGCTTCTGCCAAAATTGTTTTCACATAACAACCGAAGATCGCGATCCTTGCACCATCTGCATAGACCCGGCGCGGGATGCACAAATTTTATGTGTAGTAGAAGACCCGCTCGATGTGATCGCGTTGGAAAAAACGCGCCTGCACAAAGGTAAGTACCACGTTTTGCATGGCTCCATATCGCCGGTTGATGGAATTGGACCGGAAGATTTGCGCATTCGCGAATTGATGGGGCGTATTCAACGTGAACCGATTCGTGAAGTGATTGTAGCTACCAATCCCAACTTATCCGGTCAAGCCACCGCTATGTACTTACACCAACAATTGCAAAATACGGGTGTTCGTGTAACCCGTTTGGCGCAAGGATTGCCAGTGGGCGGCGACCTAGAATATGCCGATGAAACCACTTTAGCCCGCGCCCTTGAAGGTAGGCGGGAAATGAGCTAACAAAATTGGCAAAATCGGCACGAAGTACTTGACTCAACGCTGGAATAGCGGTAATATTGCGCCCGCTGTCAGGAATACGCCTGATACAGCCACTTAACAACCTTTTCCCAAAAGCCAATGCCTTGAACCCTTGCCAACAAGGGGCATCAATGGAAAATTCTGAAAAGAAATTGACGGCCGCGGGGCTTGACAAGAAGCAAGAAAGTGGTAAAATTACCAGCCGCTGTGAGAGAAACACCAAAAAAGTGAACTCAAAAGCGACCTAAAAACCACATAAACTTCTCGGTAAATCATTGAGAAACTCCTTGACAAAGATGGAGTAAGTGGTAGAATACAGCCCGCCCGCAAAAGGGAAGCACCTTAACAGTTGAATAGTGACAGAGAGAAAAAAAGTGAGAATCTGTCAATTCTAAAAAGTAAATCCAAATTCGACACGGAAGAAAGAAGCGGTTTTTCGAAAGAGAAAAATCGTGACAGGAAAACGTGACGAATAAAAATGCTAGTGAAAACGAGCAAGAAATCATACGAAGAGTTTGATCCTGGCTCAGGATGAACG
>DKKK01000218.1 GCA_002455215.1 Anaerolineales bacterium UBA6668
CCATACATTAAACACAAATGCCTTTTTCATGCGGTAGACCTGGTGTATGGGATGTGAGAAATTTTTTCTTAATTCCCTTAATTCTTTAATTTCCTTAACTTTTTATGCCTTTCCCTACTACCCGATTGCGCCGTTTGCGCCACACCCCCGCCCTACGTGCTTTAGTGCGCGAAACCGAAATTGCACCCAGCGATTTAATTGCCCCGCTCTTTGTGCGGCATGGGCATAGTTTGCGCATCCCTATCCAATCTATGCCCGGCGTGTTTCAACTTTCGATTGACCAAGCAGTGCTTGCCGCACAAGGCTTGTTTCAGGCTGGGATTTCTGCCGTATTGCTATTTGGAATCCCACAAATTAAAGACGAAATGGGCAGTGAAAATTTTGACCCGCAAGGGATTGTGCCGCAAGCCATCCGTGCCATCAAAGCCGCCGTGCCCCAACTTTTGGTGGCGAGTGATATTTGCCTATGCGAATACAACGACAGTGGACATTGTGGCTTGCTCAACACCACCGAACACACCCACTTCGCCCAACATTATGTTCTTAATGACGAAACTCTGCCGATTTTGGCAAAAACTGCCATCGCACACGCTCAGGCAGGTGCCGATTTGCTCGCCCCGAGTGGCATGATTGATGGCATGGTTCAAGCCTTGCGGGATGGGCTCGATTCTGCCGGGTTTGCCCACCTGCCCATTTTATCCTATTCGGTTAAGTTCTCTTCCAGCTTTTACGGTCCATTCCGCGAAGCCGCCGAAGGTGCGCCCCGTTTTGGCGACCGCAAAACCCACCAACTAGACCCGGCAAATGGCAACTTGGCGGTGCGGGAAGCCGAAGAAGACGTGCTGGAAGGAGCAGACCTGCTGATGGTCAAACCCGCGTTAGCCTACTTAGATGTCATTCAGCGCCTTAAGGCACGTTTTGCCGGTGTACCGCTGGTTGCCTACAACGTGAGCGGCGAATATGCCATGGTCAAAGCCGCCGCCCAAAATGGTTGGCTCGATGAGAAAGCAGTCGTTATGGAAATTTTGTTAGGCATGAAGCGGGCAGGTGCCGACTTAATTATCAGCTATCATGCGGCGGATTTTGCGCGATGGATGCACGAAAAATAGGGATTTTGGTCACCCGCCCGCAACCCCAAGCCCAACCGCTGATTGACGGGCTGGCACAGCTAGGGTTGGCAGTTTGGCATTTGCCGCTCATCCGCATTCAAACAGTTCCACCCAGCCCAATGCCTGCTTGGACAGGCTTTGATGGCGCACTTTTCAGTAGTGCCCATGCGGTTCAGGCGGCAAGGGAAACCTTACCCCCTGAATTTTGGCACTGGCTTGCAAGTGTGCCGGTCGGAGTGGTGGGCACAGCCACCGCAACCAGCCTGCGCCAAAACGGCATCCAACCGGTGTTGGTTCCGGGCGTTCACTCGGCGCAAGGGCTATCTGCCGAATTGCTTGCCCAACCCAACAAGCTTGGCAAAAAAATCTTACATTTGTGTGGCAATCTCACCCCAGCGGCTTTTTTTCTCCCGCTAACCCAAGTGGGCATTTTCATCTCGCCTTGTGTGCTCTACCGCACATCCACTATCCACTACCCGAAGGCGGATTGGAATACGGTTTGCCAGCAAGTGGATTGGCTAACCTTTGCCAGCGGTTCGGCTGTGCAGGCATTTGTGGAAAATGCTGGGACAGGTCGGCACAAGAAGGTGGCTTTTTGCTTGGGAAAACACACCCAGCAAACCGCACAAGCCGTTGGCTTTGGCAACACTGTGCTGGCAAGTGAAAATAGCAATGCCGGCTTGCTGGCAAGTGTGGCGGATTATTGGGTGAAGTTAGACTAGCGGCAAGGAAGCCTGGTTTTATGGATTGATAAATTCAATAACATGGATATGCCACTGACCATTTTCGAAAATTAAATCTAATTTCATAGGAATGCTAGTCTGGTCTTCCCATTCTACTGCCACTTCTAGCTTGGCTAAGCCGTCCGTAATGGTGATTTCGCCGGGCGTCCAACTGAGCGGAAATACCGCGTTCTCATTCGCCCATTGTTCAACACTGGGAACATCCCCACCAGCTTCGACTTGCAAATCAGCCGAAAACCATTGATAGATGTTGGCATAATCTTTGTCTTTCAATGCTATCATAAAGGCTTCCACCAAACTGGCAGGGGTATTGACACTAAAAGTTTGCTCTGCATCGCTGGTGGCAGTGTATTCCGCCATCAGGTCGCCTTGGGCGTCCCGCAACCGCCAAACATGCGCGGCTAAACCATAGATTACGAATGGTTCGCTCGGGACAAGCGTGCCATACCATTGTTCTTCACCGGTGGGAGCCACCCAGAAGAGATGTACAGATTCGTTTGAACCATTCACAAAAGAAATTATCACGTTCGCAGTTTCAGTTAGCTCTTGCTCGGCATCCAAGTAGGTCGCCCACTGCGCATAATCTTCAATCGGACCCGGCATGGTCACGCTGAACGGCGTCTGGTCGTAGCCGCCCTCATTTCCCGCGGGAGCCAGTAGCCATGAGTAGGGGCTCCCGGCATTTGCGCCCACCACTTCGGTTTTGTCGTTGAGCGCCGCCCCCGCAAAGCGGTTGATTCGGGCTGGCACATCCCCTTTGTTCACAAGGTTGCCAATAATCTGCACATTGCCAGAGTCGTCCGTAAAAATCTCAACATTTTCCACAGCGACACTGGCACGCTGAATACTACTAACGCTGGTTTGTCCAACAATGTCAACCCGCCACATCTCAGGCATCCCATCTTGGATGGAATAGGCGTTCCAATCAAAGGGCATATATTCACCGGGTCCAAGTGCATTCAGTAGCGGGGAGAAGGTGAGCGTCTCGGTAGGCTGTCCTTTGCTGTCCTTCAACAGAGTTTTACCATCTTTGTCCACAAGAGATATGGATAGTTCAATGTTTTCGAGAGCAGTATTACTGTTATTTAGGAGTTCACCCACAAGATGGAAGTGGTCCTCGCTATCAATGTAATTATTCGCGCTGTTGATGATGAGTTCCCCTTCACTTTCGGGGGTAACTGGCACATCGGCTGTGAAAGTTTGCTCAGCATCGCTGGTGGCGGTGTATTCCGCCATCAGGTCGCCTTGGGCGTCACGCAACCGCCAAACATGTGTGGCAAACGTATCTATTGAAACTGGTTCGCTGGGAGACACTACGCCATACGACTGCTCATTCCCATCAAAATCCACCCAGAAGAGATGCAAAGGTTGATTTGAAGTATTCACAAATGAAATCGTCACGCTCCCTGTTTCAGTTGGCTCTGCAGTTGGCGCTAGGGTGGGGGGCAGTATGGTGGGGGTGGGGTNNTTTCTTAAACGGAAATCTTTCCATTTAATTTGACAAATTCTGCTCAAAATCACTCAAAAATTCAGCACCCCATGTATTGATTATACTCGTTAACCATTCTTGCACAAGTCAAAGTGGTCGGGATACCCTATTCGACCCGCATCGAATACCAACTGTAATTGCGGCAAACCGCTGTTTTTCATATCAACCCGTGCCAAAACCACCCTACGCGCGGCTCTACGGCTATGTCATGCGCCCCCGCCCCAGATACGCTCTCCCAATCCCTATTTTATCCAGCGTTTGGCGGACNNCATACCACCATTTGCGCTGGATGGCTAACACAAGCCCACACACCATTAAAATCACGATAGTCAAAACGGCTGGAATGGGTGGACCGGGAATGGGCGAGTCACTGCCATAACGCAATGTGCCAAATTCATTTGCCAGGTGTAAAGTGCCCGCAAAAACATCCGTGTACAAACCCAAAGCAATCAATGCGGTTGCCACTAGGCAAACAATTGCCATTGCAATCGGGGATTGCGCCCATTTAATTCCAGCACGTCGTAACAACCCGAAGCCAAATATAGCCATCATTGGCGTTAAAATCGCATGAAAAACATAACGCGGTAGATTGAGTGATTGAAGCAAACTTCCTTCACCCACCCACATTCCAATCCCCACAATCAAATTGTCATACGCAATACCCAGCGCAACTGCGGCACAGATGAGCGCAATCCACTGTTTGGAGCTCTGCCAAATTTGAAATGCCTGCACAGTCAAATAAAGCATAATGGCGGTAATAACCAAAAATAGAATAGACATAGCGCCTCCAAATGGTTGATAAAACGTAACTGCTCAGTCTAATTGAGCAGAAACA
>DKKK01000224.1 GCA_002455215.1 Anaerolineales bacterium UBA6668
AGCCTGCTACTCAGCTTTTTGCTTCCCCTGTTGGCTTGCAACTTGGCAAGCGGAGTCTTCCCCACTGCCACTCTGCCCCCTACGGTTGTGCCAAGCGCCAGCCCGCTACCCCCCACCGCTACCCCTACATCCACCCCTAGTCCGACATCTTTTTCAACCGCAACTCCCACCCACTTTCCATTTGCTTTGCCCAATGACGTCGCCTTACTGACCAGTAGTGTGCGTTTTCACCCTGACCCGTTTGTGGTGCAGGGCGATTGGGTGGGAGCCGAAGNNAAGCCGCCCCGATTGCCCAAGGCAAAATTGAGTATTTCGGTTGTGCCGGCAATTTACAAGCAACGCTTTATAATCTGCTACCCACCACCGATTTAATAGGTGAACAAACCTTTACCTTTTGGTTAGACCCAGACGATGAATTGCAAGAAGGCGACGAGAACGCGGAGAATAATGTACTCACGGTGACGCTAGATATTTTGCCATCCCAGCAAAAACCAGCCCGCGAAGTAGGCATGAACTGGATTATGCGCGAAACCGAGTGCTGTTATTTACTCTACCTGAGTGGGACTGCCGCCGAGCGAGACATTGAGCAGATAGAAACGCTGGCAAATGACACGGTGAAGCGGGCGGAAATCGCCATGCAAAGCACTGCGCCGGAGAAGATTCGGCTGACCTTGCTGGACAAAGTGTGGGGGCAGGGCGGTTTTGCCAACAAAGATGGCATTGCCGTGACCTACATCGACCGCGATTACACCGGCGATGAACTGGTGCAAGTGCTTCACCACGAAGTGATTCACGATATGGACAATTACGTCAAACCATCCATGCTGACAGAAGGTTTGGCAGTTTACCTAACCGGCGGGCACTACAAAAGTGAGCCGCTCACCGAGCGGGCGGCGGCGGCGCTTCGGTTAGGTTTGTTCATCCCCTTACCGGTTTTGGTGGAAAATTTTTATGACCATCAACATGAAATTGGCTATTTGGAGGGTGCGGCTTTTTTGGAGTGGTTGGTCGCGCTCTACGGTAAGGAAAAGATGTTTGAATTCTTGGGGAATTTTCCGCAAAACGGCTCCGACCTACGCCGTTTGGATACAGCACTGCAAGAAACGTTTGGCATGGGCGTGGCAGAAGCAGATTCCGCTTGGCAGGCCTATTTGCAAGCGGTGGAAGTTTCTCCGCGCTGGCAAGCTGATTTGCAGAACACCCTAGCATTGTTAGATACCGCCCGCCGCTATCAGGAAAGGTTTGTGCCATCTGCGCATTTTGCCATTGCCTGGACTCCACCACTCAAAGAATCGCAAGAAAACCAGCGCATAGCCGACTTCACCCGTATACCCAACCAAGCGGAAAACGTCACAATCGAGTTATTACTCAGCACGGCGGGCAAGGCAATTTACGCCGGTGATGAAGCCCAAGCGCAGGCATATCTGGATGCGGCGAACACGGTGTTGGATACCGCACAAGGGACGGACATTCGCACGTTAGATTTCTCGGCAAACTGGCTTGCCCAGCAAACTTACCAAATTGTACAAGCGCTACTGGTGGAAAATTTGGAGGTGCAGGCGCTCATCATGCAGGATGGAAAAGCCCTAGTAACCGTGACAGACCGCTCGGATTGGGGAACTCTGCGAGAATTGGTTGTCTCACTGGATTAACAGCTTAATTTTTCAATTCAAATAAAAACAGCGGTACTACCGCTGTTTTTATTTGATAGGGAGGAGTACAGCATTAATCTGCTTTGGTTAGTACAACTAAACCGAGCAAACCAAAGTTGGCAAATAACATGGGGGCTACAGGCGGGGCGCCGCGCAAGAAGCGCTCTAATACGAAGACAAACTGGTCTGTGACGTCAAGTCGGATGTGCAAGACAGAGCCAATCACACCAACGACCACTAGCAAAACCATTCCCAGCGCAAATACTTGCTTTTCGCCTAGGGTTGGGCGTTCAATAAAACCCATCGCAATTGAGACAACCAGTGCAAATAAACTGACTGCTACGGGCAACCAAAACCAACGGCTTTCAAAACCAGCACGTGCATGGTCAAATACACTGCTGAGGAAGGCAATTAACACCCCCACAGCAACCATGTAATACAAGGCATTGGATTTTGGATAGGGTAGTTGGATACTGTTACCCCACGGCAAAAGCAAGCGCCCGCTATTGCTGGGCGATTCTTCCCATGCCGCGCTCACTCCCCACACTGCCACCAGCACAAATGCCAGCGGGGCGAGCAGGGGTGGGGCAAATACGGCTAGGTCTAGGTTTTCGGTGAAGGACGCATTGGAGAGCAAACCGCGGAAGCCGTGAAAATACGCACCCAATACCCCAACAACGACACAAGCTATGAAAACGATGGTCGCCAATGCCGCCGCCCGTTTGCGGTAGCGTTGGGCAATCGCGCCGATGAATATCAGCAAACAGCCTGCCACCGGTCCAAACAGAATAGGAATCCATTCATTGGTGCGAATGGTGCCATTCATTACGTGTACCAACCAAGTTTCTACCCCCAAAAAGAGCAGATTGATGGCGGCAAGAATCAGCAACCATTGGTCACGCACCAAGCCGAAGAGCCTTCCTTGTGGGAAAAACCTTGCCAGAGCAGTCAAATTTTCTTTTGGGTGGTCAGCACTCATGATCACACCTATTTATCGGTAATCAGGGGTGGTTTTGTGTACTCAAAGCCGGGCAAGCCCAAGCCCACCAACCCTTCGTTCAGCATTTCGATGAGCGCGGAGCGGCTCTTGATTAANNTGTGTAATCGGGACCGCCCATCCACGCGCCAAATTTGGCAGTACGACCCCAGTGATGCCAGAGTTCATAATGTTCGTAATCGAATTCTTCATTGAATGGTTCGTCATCCACCAATTTATTTTCTTTGGCGGTTTTCATCAGTGTATTGGATTCCGTGACCCATAAGTTCACTTGCTCCACTACTTTGTCTGCATCGGTGTAGAAATTGCTGACAAATTCCGGGTTGTGGCAGTTTTTGCACACATTTTGCATACGAACTGCGTTGTCTTGATAAGCCGGGCGGCGTTCACTAATCGGGGCAAAGAGATACCAAGTCAGGCGTTCACCAGCATCGTGAGTAGTGCCGCTTGCGCCAAAGCCGCTAAAGTGGCAAGTTTGGCAAGTGGGCGCTGGGAAGTCGTTCACTGTCAGTGTGCCGGGTTCGGCTGACCAGTTCCAATCTTCGCCGCCAGTATGGTAGGCAATGCCGTGTGGGGATTCTTCGTAAATTTCCCACTGCGGATGGTCTGGACCGATATGGCAGGCATTGCAAGTTTCTGGTTTGCGTACTTGTTCTAAACTGAACTCGTGGCGCAAGTGGCAGGATGAACATTGCCCAACCGAATTGTCGATTGCCGGTTTACCCACATCGTGGCAGGTTTCACAAGCAAATTGGGTGATAGCTTCCCCTTCCAAATGGTAGATGATATTGCGCGATTTGTCCGGCGCAAATTGACCTTCGGGGATAGCTTGATATTGAGCGAGTAACTCAGCACTTAAGTCTTTGGAACCTGCATAAGCGACATAAGATGGCAAGGCGTGGCGGCTCGCTTGGAATTGAGCAACTTCTGCTTGGTGGCAACTTTGGCACATGGCTGTGGTAGGTTGTTGCAAGATATAAGTGCCTTCATGTTCCGTAGAACCCGGGTAGCCTTTCTTTACTTCGTGGCAGTCTTGGCAGGTCACTTTTGCCGCCGCCATGGTGCTGTGCCCGTATTGCTCCACAATGCCGGGCGTGGTACGTTGGTGGCAGGTTACACAACTATCTGTGCTTCCTTCCAAAGCGTTGACATCACCCTCCGTCATGGCAGTGGCAGTGGGGCCGGTGGCACGGCTCATGGCTTGCAAGGCAAGGGCAACCCCAAGCACAGCCACAACAATCGTTAATGCGAAAATTAACAAGCGTGCTCCCTTTAGAGATTTAAAATTTTCACTCATACAGAAACTCCTTATTTAAGAAACCTTTGCAAAGGACGTACTGCTTTTGCAAAAGCAACAATACGACATATTTCTATTGTATAAGATTAATGGAAAATGAGTTTGCGCTAGCGCAAACTCATTTTATACAGGTTTTGGAAAGGATATTGGCTGAAAATCACACTTTGGAAGCGAGCAATTGCACCAATGCGGCTTTCTGGTGGAGTAGAATCCGGTTGCGTTCACTGCTTAGCCAGCCCAGTTTCTCCCACTGAGCAAGTGTGCGGCTAACCGTGTAGATGGTGCTACTGGTCATCTCGGCAAGTTGCTGGCGTGAGATTTTGATGGAACGCTCGGCAGTCAGATGGGCGCTTTCTTCCAGACGGAGTACCGCTTTGGCAATGCGTTGTTCCACGCTTAGGTGGTTGACATCCAAATACAACTGTTGCACATGCAAAAATTTGTTCGCCACGATATCCATCGCGTTCAATCCCAGCACTGGGTATAACTCAATTTCATGGCGAAAATCTAGGCCTCGCCAAGCCAGTAAAGTGCAATCTTCCATTGCTTTGGCAGTTAGCGGGTAGTTCATATTTCGCATTACGGCTATTAATGCAATACACTCGGCTGGGTGGCAACGTTTAATGATAAGAGAATTGCCATTTTCGCCCTGCTTTGACATTTCGATTTGCCCGCTCAGGATGATAAAGAAATAATCGGCAGGGTCGCTTTCATAAAAAACGACTTCGTTAGGGGCATAACGGCGAATATGCCCTTGCTCGTAGAAATGTTTTCTTCCTTCGGTAGAAAGACCTTGCACCAGTGGACAGGATGCTAACGTTTCGATGTGATGGGTCATACGTGGGGGCGATAGGTGTAAGAGAGTGCGTTTTTCAAAGTGAAAGTCGTTGATAACCGTGCGAGCGATGACAACCCGGCAGGCGTATTTTACACGTTGCTAGGCTTTGTGGGGTTGAATTGAAATGCGCGTAGGGAATTGCTGTTTCGAGAAGAAAATGATGGTGTCTTTGGCTTGCCAAATTTGGTTTGGATGAACAAGTTCGGCACTTCTTGCGCGGACGCATAAAATAGGTACTATCTCAACAGGGATTGACAATGTTTTTACTGCGCTAGGCTTGAAATCGTCAGGGACTACCCATTCGGTCTTTATAATGGATGCTTGTTGCCAATCTGAAATATCAACAGCACAAGCAAATGCTTTTTGGGCAGTGGAAAAACGGTGACTTTTGACATCTACGCCTTTTTCCGGACGGTCGATGTTCGCCACAGGGAAAGCATTTTTGAGTCCGAAGTGTTCATACGCAAATTGGGCTGTTAAAATGTTTACCCCTGAATTTGGAGTGGCAGAAAGCAAACTCTCCGCATCTTCAATTTTTGCTTTTTCTAGGATGATTTCATCCAGGGCATTGCCCAGAAAGACCGAAAATCCGGCATCACTGGCGAGGGTGAGATGTGAAGGGTTGGTATCTATAAATGTTACTGCTCGCCGATACTTGTGGAACTCTTGCGCCACAGCAAAGGTGAAAGGATTGCACCCAACAATTATCACCTGTTTCCCTTCGAGGCTTTCAAGTTTTAACCACTGTACCAACGTTTTTGCGGTTAGCCCTTGAATAGATACGGTCAGAATAATGGTTAAGAAGGTTAAGGCAGGTAAGCGTTGCCCCGCCAAAATTCCAGCATCTACCAAAGCGATCCCGAACAAAGATGCTACCGATGCGGCAATAATACCGCGAGGACCGATCCAAGCGATGAGTAGTTTTTCACGGTTGTTCAAACTGCTATTCCAAGTGGCAATGAAAACTGCAATGGGGCGCACCACAAACATGATGAATGCCACAGTCGCAACCCCACGCCAGCCTTCCGCCAAAATTTGAGAAATTTTCAAGTTGGCGGCTAGCAAAATAAATAAAATGCTGATGCATAAGGTTGTTAAAGTTTCCTTAAAGTGGCGGATTTGCCTTTCGTCTGGGACTGCTTGATATTGAAACACCAAACCCATTACAACCGCCGCCATAATGCCGGATTCGCTCAAAATGGATTCGGCTACGGCAAAACTTGCCCATACACCTGCCAAGACGGTTAAATTATATAGGTCAGACACAATAAATTGGGAGATTTTGAGCAGGTGGGCAAGTAACCAGCCAAATACCCACCCGACTACCAATCCAATAAATAATCTGCCGAAGTAACTCCACAAAAAAGAAACAAAGTTGACAGGTGCGTTTCCATACAGACCTAATAATATGTCCAACACAGCAACTGCTAGGATAGCCCCCACCGGATCTACCAAAATCGCTTCCCCTTCTAAAATAACCTTGATTTTTCGGCTGACTGATAGTCGTTTTAGCAGGGGTTGCACTACAGTGGGGCCTGTTACGGTTAGGAGCGCACCAAACAAGATTGATAATAACCAATCCAAATGAGCGATAAAATGGGCGGCAAGCGTAGTGAGAAACCAAGTGACTAACACGCCAATTGTGATTAAATTGCGGACTTCGGCGAGGTTGCTTCGTAAGTTAGAGATACGTAGCGACAATGAGCCTTCAAATAGGATAATAGCAACAGAAAGCTTCACCAGTAAGGGCAAACCACCTTCCAAAAGTTTTGGCTGTACCCAACCTAAAAAATTGGGTCCGAGTAATATTCCTACTGCCAACAAGATGACAATTGCAGGGATTTTCCAACGCTGGGCAAGAATTTGTGAGGCAATGCCCGCTACTACTGCCAAAACAACTGAAAATAACGCGCTTTCTTCTGTGTGCATAAAACTCTCCTTATTCTTTTTGTGGGGGGGCGTTGTTTGCAATTTCCGAAGCGTGACTTACAAATTGAAGCAAGTCAGCATTTTTGCCGATGACGACCAAAATATCATGCTCCTTAAGCGGGGTCTGAACATCCGTTGAAATCTGGATTTGTTCGTGCAAATCTGTTTCGATGGCGTTGACCAAGAAGCCAATTACGTTAAACCCATAGCGTTTTCTTAGTTCTAATTCTGCCAAACTTTTACCCACCCATTCTGGTTGGGTAATGATGCGCTGGACCGAATAGCCGGGCACAATCTCACGTTGGCGGTTGAAATCACGCTGAGAACGGTAGATGGAGTAGCCATGCGAGAATAAGCCAGCACAAATGAGGGCAACCAAAGCCCCTGGAATGTAGGCTGTGCCAAACAGTTCGGCAACCACCAAAATTGCGGCGAGCGGAACGTTAACAATGGCGACCAAACTGGCAGTCATTGCTGGGGCAATTAGCCAGATGGCGGGCTGTCCGCTTAATTTGGAGAATGCAGACGCAATCATGGTGCCAATAAACAAGGAAGGGATGAGCAAACCTGCCGAGCCCCCCCCGCCTAGCGTTGCCATGGTCGCCAGCATTTTAGCGAGTAACGCCAGCAATGCAATACCCAAACTAATTTCTCCTGCCAAAGCAAAATCGATCATTTGTTCGCCTGGTCCCAACACCATCTCAAAGCCTTTCGCGTGCCACTCCGGCGAACTTGCGGTAAGGAAAGTACGAGCGATAAGTACAGCGAGCAAGGCAATGCTGGCGGTTAGCAGTGCGCCGCTCACATGCCGTAACCAGTGGTTGGGAATTTGCCATTTAAGCCAATTCCGTACTTTTTGGCGGGTAGTGCCAAAAAAGCGGGCACTTATCACTATCAGCACGGTTTGCATAGCGATGATGGCAATCAGAGAGAAGCTAAAGGATGGGCGATTGAACAACTGGACGGCAAAAACCGATGCAGGTGCTTGTGTCCAGTTGGTGAGTAAAAAGGCAGTCAGCGATGCGACACAGGCAAACAACAGCTTTTCGATGTTCGGGCGGCGGCGATACATCACTTCCACCGCAAAGAACGCCGATGCAAACGGTGCGTGTAGCAAAGCACAAATTGCGGCAGAAATGCCTGCCATTTGCAAGGTTTGCAATTCATCGGGATTGTCAATCATTAACCAGCGCATTAAAAAGCGATTCCAACGGTTGGGTTTAAAAATCCCTGCCGCCAAGTTTTCGCCAATCATAGCAACACTTGCTTCCAAGCCACCACTCCCGCCAAAGCCAAGTGTGAAGAACGTGCCTAGCCATTTTCGCAGTGCCAGAGAAAAGGTCGGAAAAGCCCATCTTTGTTGCGTGCCCACTACACCAGTCAATTCTCGGGCTAAATCTGGCTCGGAGGTAAAATATAGCGCAATTGCTCGTTCCAATCCATCCCCTTCAATATCAGGCAAAGGGTGGATTTTGTTGTGGACATCTCGGTAAAAGATCGTAGATGAATGGGTTTTTGCCAAAAAAGCGGTTAGCAGTGCGCCCAAAAGCAGGGGAAGAAAGACCAAGCCGATGGGGACATGGTTTAAAAACTCGAACAGCAGTTCAATGGCATAATGAACAGAGACGCGGAGCAGTATGCACATGCCCCATACCAATGTGCTGACAATCAAGATTTGTAAAACGAGCTTGACTTCTTGCCCGTCTAGGATACGAAAATAGGAGAGAAATGCCTGCTGAAAACGTTTGCTTGGAAAGTTCATGTTGTAAGAAGAACAGAGTTGTACACCTGCCAGGTTTTTTGTGTGGTATCTTCCCAGCGAAATTTTTGGGCTTGCTGTAGCCCTTTGGCGCGTAATTCGCTGTGTAGTGCTTGATCTACCGTGAGCCCAATCATGGCGGCGGCGAGCTTGCGCGTCTCGCTGGGGTCGCTGACCAAGTAGCCGGCACTGCCCACTACTTCGGGCAAGGAGCTTTTGTCGGTGGTAATGACGGGCACACCACACGCCATTGCTTCCAACGGCGGCAAGCCAAACCCTTCATAGCTGGAAGGAAAGACCATGCCGGTTGCGCCGCGGTAAAGGGCAGGCTTTTCGGCATCTGAAAATTCCCCCAAAAAGCGCACCGAATCGGCAATGCCAAATTGTTCTGCCATGCCGGCATAGTCCAAAAAGAATTTACCATCGGGTGTGGGCAGTTTTCCCGCAATCACCAGTGGGAAAAATTCGCCAATTGGGGCGGCGCAGTATGTCCAGGCTTCCAATAGCCGATGCACGTTCTTGCGCCGGTGAAAGCCGCCAATGTATAGCAAATAATTGCTGGGCAGTTGATATTTTTGGCGCACTTGCCAATCTAGCTCACCGCGCCGAGTGGAAAATTCTGCCCCCACCGCCAGATGTATGACCTGGATTTGCTCACGGGGGATGTGCAGGTGTTGCTGAATATCCAAGCGGCTGGCGTGCGAATCGGTGATGACGGCGTTTGCCCCTGATGTGGCACTGGCAACCAGGCTGGTGTATAAACGCGCCAGCAGGGAGCCGCGATGCTCTGGCAACATCAGCGGGATGATGTCATGCACGGTGACAACAAACGGAATGCGCGAGCGCAAGGGCGGTGCCCAATAGGGAATGTGCAAGATGTCGGCACCGATTTTGGATGCAAGGCTGGGCACACTGACCTGCTCAAAGCGTAATTTTCCCAAATGCCCAGCCCCGCTGGCAACCGTTTGAAGTTGGATGACAGGTGAACTGGGCTGGTAGTGCGTGCCCAGCGGTGCAATGAGTACAATTTCCAAAGCCTGATGGGTTGCATGGGCAATTTGGGGTAAGTGATGAAGGAGTGCTTGCAGGTATTGACCGCTTCCGGTGTAGGGTTGGTTCAAAAACCAAGCATTGATGGCAATTCGCATGGGCGTTAGGTAGGTTGTGTCAAGCCAAATGTTCGGCGTGTGGGTTTGTGCTGAACAATAGGGCAATTTTTTGTGCGCCGAAAAAATGATTATACCATTGACAAATCAGAACTATTGTTCTATTATTGAAGAATGTTATTCACCTTTTAATTCACACGGAGTACCGACCTTTATGAAAGCTGTTCACCCTTATCTGAATTTTGCTGGAAGCACAGAAGAAGCCTTTCACTTTTATCAATCAATTTTTGGCGGTGAATTTACCAGTTTGTTTCGCTTTGATGGCATGCCCGGCATGCAAATGCCTGCCGAAGCGCAAGGCAAGATTATGCACATTTCGATGGATGTGAGCCAAGTCACGCTCATGGCATCCGATGTTTTGGCTGACGATGCAACTAATTTAGTGGTGGGCAACAACATTAGCCTATATTTGGATTGTGAGAGCAAGGCAGAAGCGGAGCGTCTGTTTGCTGGCTTGTCTGCGGGCGGGACCGTGATGATGGCATTGGAAGATACGTTTTGGGGTGCATATTACGGTCAACTACGTGACCGTTTTGGCATTCAGTGGATGGTTAACTTCAGCACTGCCCCATCTGCCTAACCGGGCAATCTCATTTCTCATCCAAAAATGAACACGCAACTGAAAAGCCTAACACCCAATTTGATGGTGAAAGATGTAAACCGCACAATCGCTTATTATCAGGATGTGCTTGGCTTTACGCTGAACCTAACTGTCCCCGATGATGGTCAATTTACTTGGGCAAGTATGCGCTGTGGGGCAGTGGAGTTGATGTTTCAAGCCACAGCCAGCTTGGCGGAAGAAATTCCAGTTTTGCGCGGGCAGGCGATTGGTGGCTCACTGAGCTTCTACATCCAAATGACTGGCGTGGAAGAACTGTATGCCCGTTTGCGGGATTCGGCTGTCCTTGTGCAAGACCTACACACCACTTTCTACGGGGCACGCGAATTTGCCATACAAGATTGCAATGGCTATGTGCTGGCATTTGCCGAGATGGCAGAATAGGCTGGGTTGGGGAGCGGAAGTGCTGGTGGAGTGGCAGGTGGGAGATGCGGCACGGGGCAGGATGTGTTTAGTCGTGCCGCATCTTATCTTCAATTAGGCGTTTGCCTAAGCTAATCACCGCATCGGTTTTGTAACCAATTGCATGGTAAAAAGCTTGGGCGGTAAGGTTATCGGTGCGAATTTGCAAGTTAACCTTCGGACAGCCGATCGCCAACAATCTTTCCTCCGCCAACGCCATTAACTGCCGAGCATAGCCTTGCTTTTGATAGTCGGGATGCACTGCCAGATAGTTAATCCAGCCACGGTGTCCTTCATAGCCTGCCATGCAAGTTGCCACCACCCGCCCAGCCACTTCCCCCACCAAGAATAATTCGGGGCGTTCATTGAGTTTGCGCAAAATATCGCGTTCTGGGTTGTTCCACGAGCGGGTGAGATTGCACGTTTGCCACAGGGCAATCACGGTGTCGGTATCAGTAAGTTGGAATGGGCGGATGAAGAAGGACATAAAAGTTAAGGAAGTTAAAGAAGTTAATGGGGTTAAGGAATTAAAGGGATTAAGCGAATTAAGGGGACCCAGGATGTGTTAGCGACATCTCATTCACAATTCATTGCTTATATTCGGCACGGGGACAAATTGCGTTTTTCCAGAGTGCAACCTTTACTTGAGATGCGCTGATTTTC
>DKKK01000096.1 GCA_002455215.1 Anaerolineales bacterium UBA6668
TTATAGAAAATGTCATTCGCAAGCTAAAAATCTTTCGCATTTTGTGCGAACGCTATCGAAACCGGCGCAAACGATTCGGATTGCGCTTCAACTTGATTGCTGCCATCTACAATCTCGAACTCAAAATGGCTTCCTGACAGACTTATGCAAGATGTCTATTGGACTGCATTAGCGAAGAAAACAAAAGCGTTGCCCGTATGCTTTTTTCTGGCATTCACCAAGACGTCTTTTGGGGCTACCCCCCCACCGGGGAGCGCGTAGAATGGGCGGGAGCGGCATTTTTTACGTTTGAGCAAGGCAAAATTCTTGACCTGTGGGTGCTGGGCGATGTACACGGACTATTGCAACAACTTGCCCACAACCAAGCCAAAACCGCCCCCGCTTGATTGCCGAATTAGCCTGGTTTTCGGTTTCTCCCTTGGCTGAGCGAAGCTCCTTTCCAAAGTGCCCCTAAACCGCCGCTGGCGCACCCACCCCTACCCAGTAAAACGCGCCAACTTCTCACGGTCAATCAGCTCTATCTTGTTGCGTTGCACCACAATCGCGCCATCGCTTTCCATATTGCGCAAGGCGCGTTGAATCATATCGGGCACTGTCCCCAGGCGTGCCGCCAATTCGGCTTGCGTCTGCCAACGCGGACGATACATCACATCCCCCACCGCCCCATCCAAGAGCAAATTCGCTAGGCGTGCAGTGACAGTGCGCAAAGATAAATCCGCCACCAGATTTACCAGCCCCATCAGGTGGGTTGCCATACTTTCAATGATTGCCTGAGCAAACTCGGGCTTTTCGCGGATAATTTCGGTGATGGCTTTGCGGCGAATCATGCAGATACCGGCATTCTCCAGGGCAATCACCGTAGCCGGATTCTGCCGTTTGCCAAAAGCGCCCACTTCATTGAAAGTGTCACGCGGTCCAACAAAGCGCAAAATTTGTTCTCGTCCGTCACTAGATGTTTTGCTAATTTTTAGCCAGCCATATATTACACAATACAGCCCCATAGCTTCATCGCCTTCATGGAAAACGGTTTCGCCACTGCCAAATTCCAGCCAATTTGAATTGGCAACCAATGTATTAACAAAAGCATCATCCAACTCCCGAAAATAGGGAAGCAAGCGAAGTTGGGCAACTAGGGTAGCAAGTTCTGGTTTAGGGGGCATTGGAGCAATGGAAGTCTGTTACTTTTGCTGAATCATGCGGTTATTTTCTTCATCATAGCGCAACAAAACCACTTCCCCAGCCCGAAATTCGATTGATTCATTTAACACGGATTGAAAGGTTTGGTTATCATTTTGCAATAAAATCTGCACCTGATACACACCAGGTGCAAAAGTCAAATATTCAAGTGCGGCAATGCGCCCATTTTTGCTAACTCCTGATGGTTGAATTGTATGCTCAAATACCCGTTGGTCATCCAAAAAAACCTGAAGCTGGATGGGAAAATGTTTGCCGCCAAAAATTTGCGCGGCATCCGCACCGGGTGGCAAATCGTAGTTTTTTGGCACGGCAAAAGCTTCTACCACCCCTTTTGCATCAATTGCAATACGCAGGGCGGCTAGGCTGGCAGATTGGCGGCTGGCAGGCACATCCACCCACAAGCCAAGCGCAAACACCACCAACAACAAGCCCAACCCTGCCAAAGCACCAAACGCCTTTGGCAGAAGCTTGGCGCGTCCCTTAGTGACTGGCAACTGCGGGGCGCGATTGGGAGTGGATTCTTGCAAACAAGTGGATAACAAGCTTGCCAGCGGTTGCCCATCGGTGGGGGTGGCAGACAACCAATGCAGGTGAAGGGTGAGCAACGCCTTGTGCAGGCGCAAACGCTCGGCAATCCAATAGCTATCTTCACGGTAATGGTCATCATCCAGCGGTGTGCCCAGCAAAATTGTGGCTCGCACGCCAGCCTGATTCAGCCACTTCAACCAATCCAGATTCACCGCTCCAATGCTAGAAACCGCCACCAAGACCACCTTTCCTAGCCCTTGCCAGTCTGCCACGCCAATGTCCTTGCCACGCATGGCAGTTTGGAGCGGCTCTGGCAGTCCGTTCAGTCCCACTGTGCGGCGCGGTACAAACACCACTGCCACCGGATTTTCGCGGGGAGCTTGTGCTTGCACTGCCGCTTGCAGGGCGTGCAAAACATCCTTGGCGGCAATATTTGCAATTGTGATGGCATTGGCGGGGCACGCGCCCACACAAATGCCACAAGCCGTACATTGCGCCGGATTTATCACCGCCAGCCGGTGATAACCAGAATCATCGGTGCGGTTGACCATGCGAATGGCATCATACGGGCACTCATTGGCGCACAACACACAGCCAGTACAAGCGGGCGGTACCACCACGGCGGGTTGATACTGCCGATTTTTTGCCAGCCAAGGCAACAAAAACAAACTGCCAAAGGCAAAAAATGTTAGTCCCAGCACAATCCCATTGCCAAATTGGTCTAACAAAGGCAAAAAGCCCAGATAGAGCGTATTCATAGGCACATCTTGCAAGGCATGGCTTAAATTGGCGGGAGCGGCAGACGCGACAGGCTTTAAAATTGCCAAGATTGCCAGTGCCAGCACCGTTTGCGCCATCACCCAGCGTGGTGCCCACCAACGGGCGCGTGCCAACCGCAGGACATGCACATAAATCGCCAAAAAGGTGATGATGGGAATGAAGATGTGCAGGAACAGGATAATCACAAAATTAGAGAACGTTTTGGAAGCCAAATCGGAGGCGACATAGGTCAACGCCGAAGCACCACCCAAATTGCTCATCATCAACTCGGTCAACCACTGCGCCCGCCCATCCCAAATTAGCCAAAAACCCATAGTGCCAACAATCCAGGTAAAAGCCAGCATTAGCCACCCGCTTGTCCAAGCCAACCAACGTGCCCCCCAATAGCGGTCACTGAACAGCATCTTCAAAAAGTGCAGGACTATCAGAATGAGCAAGCCGTCTGAAGCGTATTTATGCAAACTGCGCACAAAACTGCCCAGCCAATGACCGCTGATTCTTTCCACGCTTTGGTAGGCAACATCTGCGCCCGGGCGGTAAATTACCGACAAGTACACCCCGCTCACCACCAAAACGGTGAGTAGGAAAATGCTAAGGGTGCCGAGATGATAAAACGGGTTATATTCGCTGTCGGTAACGCGATTGACAGCGCCTTCCAGGTGTGTCCACAATTTTTCTAGTGTTAGCAAAAAACGGCGTTGGGGAACAGTTTGTTTCATAATGAGATGCTTCTAGGTTGAAAGGGCTTGCCCGCCGGATGGTTCTTCCAGTGGGAATTGTTTCATGCGCAAGGCATTGGCAGTAACAAAAAAACTGCTAAGCACCATTGCCAGTGCGGCAAAAAGCGGCTGGAGCAAGCCACACATGGCAATACCCACCCCAATTAAGTTGTAAATCAGCGCCCACCACAGGTTTTGCTTCACCCGTTGGCGGGCAGATTTTGCCAAGCGAAATAGCCAGGCAATGCGCAACAAAGAATCGTTGACCAAAATGACATCCGCCGTGCTTTGGGCAAGCTGTGCGCCGTGACTTAAAGTGATGCCCACCGATGCGGCGGCAAGTGCCAGTGTGTCGTTGATGCCATCCCCTATCATGGCAGTTTCCCCGGCTTGCAAGAAAGTCATTTTGTCTTGTGGGGTTAACCCGGCAAACACCGGGATTTTCCACTGCGCTTGCCAGTACTTGCCCGCGTGTGGGTCATCGCCAGTCAAGATTGCCAGGCGCAATTCCTGCGCTTGCAAGGCATTGAACAGTGCCAGCGTGTCGGCACGCGGGGTTTCCCCCAGTGCCAAACAGCCCAAAACCTGCCTGGCATTGGCGACATACACTACCAGCCGCCCCCACTCCTGCCATTCGGCGGCTTGTTTTCCCAGCAAGTCGGGCACAATCAAGCCTTGTTTTTCCAACCAGTGGCGATTGCCCAGCCACAAGGCTTCACCGGCACTAACGGAAATTCCGCTCACACCAAAGCCAGCAGTGGCACGAAAATCGCGCACGCCGGCAGGTTGCACGCCGTTTGCCTGACAATATTGTAAAATCGCTTGCGCCAGCGGGTGTTCGGATGCCTGTTCAATATCGGCGGCGTTTTGGAGCAAGGCTGTCTCTGCGCCGGGCACAGCAAGAACGGCTTGTACTTGCAAGGGCAGGCGTGTGAGTGTG
Organism: Anaerolineales bacterium UBA6668; assembly: GCA_002455215.1. Classification (GTDB taxonomy): domain Bacteria; phylum Chloroflexota; class Anaerolineae; order Anaerolineales; family UBA6668; genus UBA6668. Next base: position 4,165 of record DKKK01000096.1, read on the forward strand.
CCGGTCTTGTCAAAATATACCTGTTCTACTTTTGCCAGTTGTTCCAACGCGGCGGTGGAGCGCAAAATCACGCCAGCTTGAGCGGCACGCCCCAAACTGAGCCACAGCGTGAGCGGGGTTGCCAAGCCCAAAGCACACGGGCAGGCGATGAGCAGTACCGAAAGTGCCACCATTAGGGCATGTTCCAGCCCACCATGAAAATACCAATAGCCAAAAGCGAGCAAAGCCAGCACGCTGGCAAGTGGGGTGAGCCATGCAGAAAGTTTGTCTGCCCAGCGTTCGAGTGGGGAGCGTTGCCAAATCGCCTGGCGTAATAATTCCCCAATTTGCCCGGCAGTGGTGTGCGTGCCGACTGCGCTGATGATGACTTCAAACATGCCATCTACACAGATTGTGCCAGCCTTGACCGCACTGCCTGCCTGGCAAAAGACCGGCTTGGGTTCGCCCGTCAATAGCGACTCGTTTACATCGCCCGTGCCTTCTGCTATTAAGCCATCTGCCGCAAAGTGTTCGCCGGGGCGCACCACTAGGCGCATACCTACTGCTAATTGGGCGGTGGGGAGGGTTTCTTCCCCATTGATTGTGCGAATATTGGCGGTTTGCGGCAATTGTGCCAACAGGTCATTCACTGCGCTTTGGCTGGTCTTGTGGGCGCGAATTTCCAACCAGTGCCCAATCGCCACCAAATAAATCAGCATGGAGGCTGTGTCGAAATAGTAATTGCCGCTACCACGCACCAAGTTGTAGATTGAAAGTCCCAACGCCGAGAGTGTGCCAAGCGTGATGAGTGTGTGTAGGTTGGGTTGTCCACGCAACAAGCTGGCAAAACCCGCCCGCAAGATTGGGATGCCCAGCAGTAGCACCACCGGGATACTGCTCAGCAACATCATAATTTGGAAAAAATGAATCAACCATTGCACGTCGGGCGTGTTCCAGCCGAGCATATCCCGAATATAGATGGAAAAGCTGACAATTACATCGTGCAAGACCAATGGGGCACAGCCGATTAGGCGCATGAACAGCGATTCTTCTTCGTCATGGTGGGTTTCATTGGGCAAACTGGCTTGGTAGCCCAATGCTCGCACCCGCTTGCGCAGTTTGGTTTCGTTGGTGGCTTGCTTTTGGTAGGAAATTTGTGCTTGCTGTTGGATAAAGTTGACATCCGCCGAAATTACCCCGGGCGTGCGGCGCAATTGTTCGCTCACCAGCCAGGCGCAGGATGGGCACCACAGGTTGCCCAGTGTCAGTTCCAACAACTCGGCAGAGCCCGGTGCAGTGGGGGGTGTTTCGGCAGGGGCGGGTGAATTTGCCAGCAGTTGGGCTACTTCTAGGCAGGCGTGGCAACAGTAAGAAGCACCTTGCGCATCTTGCAGGGGGAAGCGGGTGGTTAGCCCGCACAACGAGCAAGTGAGTGCCTTCACCATAGCGTGATCTGCCCCAAATGCAAGTGGTTCAGCCAGCCGAGCGCGGCAAAGCCCCGCATGGCAAACTGAAAGCCAAATGCCATCATTGCCAGCGAAACCAACGGGCGTGATCCACTCTGCCATTGGAGTTTGCCTATTGCCCAGCGGGTGAGCAATAGGCTGGGCAGGGTGCTTAGCCCAAAAAGTGTCATACTGAGTCCTGCTTGCCAGATACTAGCGGCAGAAGCGGCATTGAGCCAAGCCGAAAGCACCAACCCACAGGGCAGGAACCCCCACAGCAAGCCCATCAACAGCGGGCTGGTAGTGGCGTTTTGGCTTAGGCGGCGCATGGTTTTACCCCACTGCGGGGTAAGCCCGGCAAACAGGGCTTCAATGGATGGCACAAAGCCAGCAAATGCCAGTGCCATGTAGAAGGATGTGACGGAGAAAAGGAACGACAGGCTGGCTTGTACCCGCGCCAGTGGCACGGGCAGTTGCCAGAGCAGTTGACCGCCCACCCCAGCCAGCACGCCCAGAACGGTGTAGCTGGTTAGCCTGCCCAAGNNAGTGTGCCCAAAACCAGGCTCGCGGGTTATTTTGCATGGCGGGATGTCGCGCCATGACCAGCATTACGGCACTGCACATGCCAACACAGTGTGCCAAGCTACCCAAAAAGCCTAAAAGAACGGCAGTGAGCATGAAGATTCACCTTAAACAGCAATGCAAGGCTTTGCGCAAAAGCCTTGCATTACGATATTGAAGCGCAATTTCACTACTTGATAAACCAAGTGCGCCCCAATAGCCACCAATTGGTTAGGTAATAGGTGGCAAACCACGCCAGGAAGATGAATACCAACACGTATGCACCTTTTGGTTGATTTTTTGGGCGTTCTATCACTTCATCGGTCAAGTNNGGGGTTGTGTTCGCCGGTGACCAACAACAATTGGCTGGCTTCGGTGCGCTTGCCGGTAAAGACCGAACTTAACACGACCAGCATGTACATGATGCCGCCTGTCACGGCAATCAGTGCGCCGATGCCAAAAATTGCCAGGGTGATATTGACTGTGCCGGGCACAACGCCGGTGAAGGTGATGTCCCAATGGCGGCGCCCCACCCCTTGCAAGCCGCTGGCAATCATGCCCACCGAAATGAGCAGTGTGCCAAAGCCAAAGACATACGGTTGCCAACTGGCAACTTTCTTGAATTTTAGTTCTTTGCGAAAAATTAATGGAATCAGGTAGTAAGTTAAGCCCATNNCCGACCACGGTGGCGTGGAAGTGACCGGGCAGGCGCAGGGTGTTGTGTGCCAGCATGTTGATTTGCGCTGTGCCGATGGTCACACCGGTGACACCCCCAACCCAGCCAAACAAAATCATGGAGACCATCAACGCCCCAAAACCGGGTTCGCGCCAGGGGGCATTGCGTAGCCAGCCAAACAAGCCTTTGTTGTGCCCTTTGGCGCGTAAGGCAACTTCAACGGCGGCAGGGATGGAAAAGGCATGCATCATCGAGCCGAGTACCGCCAGATACATGGCATAGGAGGTGTTGACCGTTTTCCACCAAAACGATAAGCCGGGGTCGGTTAGTAAGTGGTGCGCCGAGCCGAGGTTGATGAAGAACAGGTACAAGACAAACGCTGTGCGGGAGAATTTTTCATTGACGGCACGCGCCCCTACGGTGATTTGCGCCAAAGCGTACCAAATGGCGACCATTGCGGCAAGGTTGACTTGTTGGGCGGGGTGTCCAAAGCCCCAGAAGAAGTTGCGGTAAATGGCAGGGTCGTATTCCTTTTACCAGCCCAGCGACCAAAAGAAGGCGGGCACCACCGCCAGCGCCCCTTGCAGGAGGGTGTACACCGCCAAAATGGCGGCAGTCATTAGCCCAAACACCACCAATGGCATCGAACCTTCGTAGCGTTTTTCGCGTTTTGCTACCACTAAGTTAACAAAGAAGGTGGCCACACCGAGCAGTGCGCCAACCGCAAAGAAGATGTAACTTAAATAGAAAAGCGGGTGCGCCTTAATGGGCACGTAGGCGGTAAACATGACATCGCCTTGCCCCATCAGTACAATCACATTGACAGTGAGCGCACCTATTACCATGAGCGCAAAGGCTACCCATGCCAGTTTGGGGGCGGCATGGCGGGCATTTAGCAGGACGGTACTGCCAAAGTGCAGACCGGCAATTTCAAAAAAGACAATCCAACCAATCAACATGTCAATGCCGTGTGCTGTTAGCAAGCGATAGAACCAGTCGGCGGGGAGTAGGTGAACTACTTGCCAGCGGGTGAGTGCAATCAGCAAAGCGGCAGTGCCACCCAGCAACAAACAGACAACCGCCGAAACGGCATTGACGATAATCAACGTTTCGGCGGCACTATCTACTTTGAGCGTGGTGACGGGGCAAGTGCGGTAGTAACTACCACGAGCGGCTTGAAACCAAGGGGTACTAATAGTTGCCATAACGGGTCTCCTTGTTTATTTTTCGGTAACAATCATTTTGCCAGACATCGTGTGATGCCCAAGCGTACAAAATTCATTGCAAACAATGGTGAAGTTGCCGCTGGAGGTGGGGACAATGGTGGCAACAAAATCGTATCCGGGAATCACCTGTAGGTTTATATTCACCGGTTGCAATGAAAAGCCGTGTTGCACATCTAAGGATGAGATGTGCAGGCGATAGGTTTCTCCTTTTTCGAGTTGAATAATCGGATACCAGTTGTAGCGCATGGCACGCAGGTACACATCACTACCGGGCGGGGCGGCAACTATCGGCACGCCATTTTGTTCGCCAATTTGGTATTGTGTCACAAATGCCTTAACTTTGGCATCATATTCTGCTGGGGTGGTGCGGTAGGTTTCAGTCGGCACATTTTGTTTGCCGAAAAAATACCAAATCGGCATCATGGCGGTTAAGAAAACGCACCAAATGAATGCGACCAATAACCATGATTTTTCCAGACGACCCAATGGCTTCCACCAAATGCGAGACGGTGCTAACATGTTTGTNNCTCCTCCTTTAAACTTATGGGGCGGGGGGAACACTGAGTATGTCAATGAGTCCCCAAATGTTGTAAATGACGGTGCTGATTGCTAGTGAAAGCAGGAATAAAATCCAAACATTGTCATAAAAATTTTGTTCCTTGGGGATGGGGGCATTTTCGGATGATTCGGGATGCGTCATGGTTGCCTCGCGTGCTAATTGGATTGTGAGAAAAGGTGCTGTCCATTTAAGTGGATGGCAAAAGGGAAACAAAAAAACGGCTTTTTCAAAGCCTGCGTGTTTTTAGCATAACATTAATGAATGCTAAATTCTCCGACTTTTATCGGAAATGAAAATTTCGGTAGTGACCCAAAAGAAGTGA
>DKKK01000107.1 GCA_002455215.1 Anaerolineales bacterium UBA6668
ACTTATTTTGGGTCACTACCTAAAATTCACCCATTAAACTTAACCTTTGTTTACATCCAAATACGACATCACCTCCGTGCATTCAGATGAATACGCTATGCTCATCAGGCATAACACTCAATAATAACCACCCCAACAGTATAGCTTAGGGCTTGGTAGTTTTCTTCGGTATTTTGAAAAAAAAAAAAAAAATGGAAATACTTGTGCAGTTTGCACAAATAGTCGCCCCAATTCCGATAAAATGAAACGTATCCCGCATTTCGTTTTCCAAGCCCCTCAAGCCAACACTTTTACTTTCCTGCTAGAACTACGCTCCAATCCCACACTAGCTTCACAATCACCGCCAAAACCGCCAACAGGAACAAGCGGCGCACAAATTGGCTCCCGCGCCGGATTGCCAAGCGCGAGCCGATAAACGCGCCCGCGATGTTGCACAGTGCCATAGGCAAGGTCACCTGCCACACAATATGCCCACTCCAGCCGAATGCCAATACTGCCGCCAAATTACTAGCCAGGTTATAAGCCTTTGCCGCGCCAGATGCCACCAAAAAGCTAAAGCCCAACCAACCAATAAAGGCAAACATTAAGAATGTACCGGTACCGGGACCAAAAATGCCGTCATAGAAGCCAATCGCCGCGCCCACCAGCAATGCCGCCCAGCGTTGCCCGTTTTCGCCAAAGCGTGGGGCATGTTGCTCCCCCAAATCACGCCGAAACACGGTGTATAACCCTACGACAATCAACATCAACGCCACAAACGGGCGTACCCAATTGCTATCCAAGCCGCTCACCAGCCGCGCCCCCACAAACGAGCCAGCAAAAGCCGCCACACAACCGGGCCACAGCGTTTTCCACGGCACGGAAACTTTTCGCCCGTATTGCAAGGTAGCGATGCTCGTACCAAAAATGGACACCGACTTGTTGGTGCCCAAAATACTGGCAATGGGCAAATCCGCCCGCAAATATAACAAAGCGGGTAACTGAATCAACCCACCGCCACCCGCAATTGAATCGACAAAACCAGCCAGAAAAGCAAAGAAACCGAGCAGAACTAACGTGAACATTAATCTTTACCTATAGGATTGCAAAATTAAGCATTAAGCATATACTACTATATACGAAGAGTCTATAAGGGGTGAAAACATGAACGACGAGCAAATCCGCATTGTTATAGCAGACGACCATGTCCAATTCCGCAAGGGATTAGTTAAACTCTTGGAAAGAGAGCAAGATTTTACCGTCGTGGGGGAAGCATCTACGGGGAATGAAGTATTGCAACTGGCTGGCTCTGTATTGGCTGATGTCATTTTAATGGATATCAAGATGCCCGGTTTTAACGGCATTGATGCAACCCGCGAGATAAGCCAAACCTACCCCCACATTCGCGTGCTAATGATTACCATGAGCGAAGAAACCGATGCACTACACGCCGCCATCCAAGCCGGAGCGCGGGGCTACTTGCTCAAAGGAGCAGACCGCAATGAAATTGCCCGCGCCATCCGTGCCGCACACACCGGCGGGCTGATTTTTGGTCCCACAGTCGCCAACCGCTTCTATGAGATGTTTTCCCAACGCCGTCCCGCCGGCTCCGCTATTTCTACGGATTTCCCCTTCCCTACGCTGAATGCCCGTGAGCGAGAATTGCTGACTTTCATGGCACAAGGGCTTAGCAATGCCGAAATTGCCGAAAAAATTGGAGTGAATATCAAAACGGTGCGCAATCACGTCTCCAATTTGCTCACCAAGCTACCCGCAACCGACCGCAATGACGCGATTTTGCAGGCACGCGATGCCGGATTGTAAGTGACAAAACCCACCTAGCGAAAAACCACAAACAATCCAGTACCGACCATTGGGTCTTGCTCGGCTGGCAAGGCTTCGCCAGTCAGTGTGGTCACCTGGGCGGGTGGGCGCGGCAAATGCACGGGAGTCGGTGTGATTGTGGGGCTCCACACCAACCAAAGTTCACGCCCATTAGCAGTACGAAAACGATAGCCCCGCAAACCATCTGCTGGAACTATGGGCTCTAAAAATTCGGCTTGGTACAGCAAAGTGGCGCTATGGACATACACCTGCGCCAGTGGTTTCGCTTGGTTTTGGCTATCGAGCAAAGCCGCCATACCAAAATCGGCGGACGCACTCAGCGGAAAATACACGCTAGCGGTGAGATGGGTGGCATAGGTTGCACCGTACAGTTGGGCAATATAGCTAGGCAAAGTCGCTTCGTACCCATCACAAGCGCGGAAACACAACAAACTCGCTTCACTGGCGAGATACTGCTTGCTCAAGGGGTTGACGCCCAGCACGCCCAGCGCTTCCCGAAAATAGGCTGTCTTTTGCAAAATGAGTGCGCCAGTTTGCGCGGTACTGCCCCAATTTGGGTCACCATACTGCCCCGCCGAGCCACCGTAAAAATCATAGGCGTGGAAATTAACCACATCAAAGTACTGTGCGCCATCCCGCTTACCATTGCGCTGTAAAATACCAGCAAAAAACTGACTGGCTTGTGGGTGAAGCAAGGGTGAACCATCCATGTTGTTGATACAACCCTGTGAAGTGGCAATCTGCGGATGACAGGGAGCCATCAGCCCGCCAATCAGCACCTGCACCGCCGGATTCGCCTGCTTAATGCGTGGATACACCACTGCCAACATCTCGCCATACGCGCCACCGCCATAATAGGGGTCTGCGGCATTGCCCCAACACCCCCAATAGCCGTTATTGGGGTCGGGCAAGAGTGCTGGGTCTAGGTCTGGCTCGTTCCATAATTCAATATAGCGCACATTGTAAGGCGGCGCACTCAAACGGACGGTTAAGTCGTACATAAAATCGCCAAATGCTTCCAGTTTGCTAGGCTCTAGCGGACCGCAATCATAACCATCCACCGCCTGTGCCCACTCTGGCGCTTCCCATACGCGCACGATGGGAGTAACACCCACTGCCTGATGTGCCAGCAGTTGGCTTTCCAACCCTGCCAATTGCTCCCAATGCCGTACACCTTGCACCGGCTCCACCGCCGCCCAATCCACCACATTACCACTGTGCCATTGCGCGTGTAGGGTTTCAAAAAGTTGCCCACTGCTTCCATAAAAGAACGCCCCAAATCGTTCATTTAAAAAGGTGTCGGTAGGCATGGCGGGAACGGGCTGGGCTCGGCTGGCAAACCGCCAAATGGCGAGCAAAACGCCCAACAAGAGCAGATAGGTCAATTTGTGGGGTGCGGGGGGTGGCTTGCTCATGGTTTTTGGGTGTGAGATAATGCAAACTACAGTTAATGCTACATTGTACCAAATCGTCTCCACCCGCACTTAATTTCACATCTCGCTCTTCTCCCACAATCATGCTGTTTCCATCCACCACATTTTTTATCTTTTTCCCGCTGGTCTATGGGCTATACTTGTGGTTACAAAACCCAATGTGGGGGAAAAACCGTTTGCGCTGGCAAAATGGCATGTTGTTTGTGGCGAGTTGTCTCTTCTACGGCTGGTGGGATTGGCGCTTTTTGCTGATGCTGTTGGCTACCACCGCACTAGACTATTGGGTGAGCCTAAAGATTCATGCCAGCGACCAGCCCACCATTCGCAAACGCTATTTGGCGCTTTCCATCATCACCAACTTGGGTTTGCTGGGCTTTTTTAAATATTTCAACTTCTTCCAAAGTTCATTCACCCAACTGCTCAATTTATTGGGAATGCAAGCCAGCCCGTTTTTGCTAACCATCGTCCTACCGGTGGGCATTTCCTTTTATGTGTTTCAATCCATCAGCTACGTGGTGGATGTGTACCGCAATGAATTAGAACCGCCGGACAATTATTGGGATTTTGGGCTATTTGTTAGTTTGTTTCCACAATTGGTGGCAGGTCCGATTATGCGTGCAACAGAACTCTTACCACAGGTGTTGAAGCCACGCCGGATTGATGTGCAACAAGTCAACGCGGCTGTTTTTCTAATTTTATGGGGCTATTTTAAAAAAGTTGCCATTGCCGACAATGTCGGCGTACTGGTCGAGCGCGTGTTTAACAATTGGCAGGCAATGCGCGGCATGGATGTCGCGCTCGGCATACTTGCTTTCACCTTGCAAATTTACTGCGACTTTAGCGGTTACACCGACATTGCGCGTGGCATTTCCAAGTTGATGGGTTTTGAACTGATGCTCAACTTCCGCTTGCCCTATTTTGCCCGCAGTCCGCAAGATTTCTGGAATCGCTGGCACATCAGTCTATCCACTTGGTTGCGCGATTATTTGTACATCCCGCTGGGCGGTAACCGACAGGGGGAGTGGAAAACCTACCGCAATCTGCTTTTGACCATGCTCTTGGGCGGGTTGTGGCATGGGGCAAGTTGGAATTTTGTTTTGTGGGGCTTGTATCACGGGCTATTGCTGGTGCTACACCGCCTGTGCAAACCGTTTTTACCCCGCTGGGACCGCCTGCCCGGTTGGCGGGGCTTTGCAATCCGCACCAGTCAGATTTTGGCGATGTTCGCACTCACATGCTTGGGCTGGTTGCTCTTTCGCGCTCACACCTTTGCACAGATTAACGGCATGTTACTCGGCTTGTTTGATAGTACAGGCTGGAGCATCGGCGCACTGACGGGTAGTTTGCGCTATGCGGCAGAGCTTGCCTTTTTGGGCGCACCTTTACTGGTCATCCAATTGTGGCAAGCCCGCAAACAAGACTTGCTCGCGCCGACTCACGCCCCCACTGCGCTCCGCTTGGCATTGTACAGTGCGCTATTCATCGGGGCGATTCTGCTCCGCCGTGATTCATTGGAATTTATCTATTTTCAGTTTTAGCCACCCCAGCGCCACGCTCTGAAATTGTTCAAGCGTGCCGTGTAGAGTTGGACTGCCCTTCACAGCAAAAACGCCCTTCAATTGATTAACTACTCATGCTCCCTAGCGAAAAACTCCCCCAAGCCAACTGGCGCACACTTGCCATTAGCGCACTCACCCCACTGTTGGTTGCCGCCTTGCTCAACCTCGCATTATTGTGGTGGTTTCAAGACAGCCCGTACAATCGCGGCTTTTGGTTGGTTCAGCAAAAGTGGAATTTGGCACTTAACCCGCCTGCTCCTGCCGATTGGCTGGTGATGGGGGATAGTAGTGCCAGTTTTGGCGTATCTGCCAGCACACTGTCCCAGCAAAAAGGCGTAGTCGCTTATAATCTTGCCACCACTGGCGACCGCACCGTGCTTGATGGGGCATGGTTGCTTTCGACCTACCTGCAAAAACATCCCGCCCCCAAAGTCGTGCTGTTGGTTCATGCGCCAACTGTGTGGTACTTGGAAGCGCAAAAAGCCACCATGCTCCCGCAAATCCCGCTGGCGTGGGGCTTTTGGGAGCAGTTGCAACCCAGCTTTCAGCCTAGCTTGCGCGAGCAATGGACTGTCTTGCAATGGCGTTATTTACCGCTCATCGCGCAAAACCGCACCCTGACCGAGTTTATGCGCCACCCACGTAGCGCTTTCACGCTAGACTTCACCATGCAAGCAGATGGAAGCACGCAGTATTTGGGGCTCAAACCAGACCATTTGGCAAAAACTGCCAGCGACCAGATTTATATCACACAAGTAGTGCCTTTTAATGTCGCCGCCGATAATCGAGCCGCACTCGAGCAGTACGCCAAACTCGCGCAACAGTACGGTTTTCAACTGTATCTTAGCAATGGTCCAATCTACGATGTGTTGGTGCAAGATGAAACTTACCACGCATTTTTGGCGCAAGCCGAAGCCATGTTGGCAGAATTTGCGAGCACACACCCGCACGTGACGTATCTCTCGCAGGTACAAGCCTTCCCTAGCACGGTGATGGAAAGCCCCTACCACCCATTGCCGACTGCCGCCGAACAGTTCACTTTGGGCTTGCTTGCCCAAATGCCATAAATCTTGCCTACATGCACTTCCCGCACCCTCCCGATGACACACACCATTCTCACACCCTACTTTTTAGATGAGTACCGCCCCAGTTTGGAGCAACTTTTGCCAAAAGCCAACGCCCGCATTGGGCATGAACTCGATGCGGCAGTAAAACTTGCGCGGATGGCGGCATTGCAAGAAGAGCTAGCGGTGGCGGTACATTCTGCATTGGGAAAGGGGCTGTTTCCGCTCAGTTTGGCTGGGGATTGTTGCAAAACATTGGGGGTGGCGGCGGGTTTGCAACGGGCGGGCATTCACCCAACCTTGGTGTGGCTGGATGCGCATGGCGATTTTAATACATGGGAAACCACGCCCAGCGGCTTTTTGGGCGGGATGCCGCTCGCATGGCTGTGTGGTTTGGGCGATGACACGCTCCTGCAAGCCAGCGCCATCTCACCCTTGCCTACGTCTCAAGTAGTTCTCAGTGATGGGCGAGATTTGGACGCGGGGGAAGCGCAACTGGTGGCACAATCCGGCATTTTGCACCTGCCTAGCCTAAGCCAACTGCTCACTTGGCAGATTCCCAACCAGCCGTTGTGGATTCACCTAGATATGGACGTACTACGCCTGCAAGATTTGGGGGCAGTGGCGTATCCGGCAGAAGGTGGAGCAACGCTGGCAGAACTGACGGCGGTATTGGAACGCTTATTTGCCAGTGGGCAGGTGTGCGCCTTGTCGGTAACGCCGTGGGATACCGTGCAAGATAGCACGCCAGCCACCCGTCAGAAATTTTACACACTCTTACAAGCCATCGGGCTGTATTCGACGTAGATGGAAAATGCACTTTTCCCTTAAGAAAAAGGCGCAAATCAACCTTCGGCATGTGTACCGAAGGCACACCCGTGTCGAATATAACGCTTTAGCCAAACTGCGCCTGCTCACGCCCATCCACCACCATTTTTGCCGCTTCCAAACGCCCCCGTTCTGCGGGAAAAGCCTGCACTAGCCCCATTGCCATATCGCGCAAAGAGCGGGCTATGGCCCCACTGTTTTCCGTTTGTCCGGTGCCACACGCCTTGAGCGCATTAACTGCCACGCGAAAACAGGCTTCATTTACTTCGCCCTTACACATGCGCCACTGCCGAACCACCAACGGCTTGGGCAGAATGGGCGTTTCGCTACTTTCCAATTGCAACTGGCGGCGTAACCACAGATAGGCAGTCTCTAAATCCACCGTCATCTTGCCGATTAATTCTTGGTGGAAAGGACTGGTCGCTATCGGTTTGCCGGTATCTTCAAATTTATACTTCATCAAGAAGTCCAGTGCGTAGTCATAGACGGCTTGTGCCGCCCCCAAATAAATGGCAATGCCCGCCACTTGATTGCCGACAAAGCTACCCCGACTCATTTGCATCATTTTGACAAAAGCGCCCGGTAAGGTTAGCGCTTCGGTATCCGCGATAAACACGTCTTTTAAGATTAAGCCGTGTGTGGCAGTTGCCCGCATCCCAATCGAATTCCACTTACTGCGCTCTGATACTCCAGCGGCATCACGCGGCACAAAAAAAAGCGCCAACCCATCGGCGGTGGTGGTGTCTACTAAGCGGGCTGTGACCAAGTATTCATCTGCCACCCCAGTTGCACAACCGAACGATTTTACGCCATTCAACAGCCAACCGCCCGTTGTGGGGGTTGCTGTGGTGCTGATATTGACTGCCGCAGTGGAGCTTTTGGCGCTCTCGCTGGCAAAGTTCGCCAGCCAGTAGCCTTGCTTACCCATTTTGTGCAACACTTTTTCGGCAAAGGCACGCACGATGGGGGCTTCTTCGGCATTAAACAAGTTGGCAGACAATGCTTCGAGTGGGAGCAAGCCCCGCGATGCGCTACTACAATGAAAGAAATATGCCAACGCGGTGGAAGGACAAGCAGTACCGAGCGTGTAGGTCACGGCGCACAAATCACGTAAACCACCGCCTAGTCCGCCATACGCTTCCGGCACAATCAGCCCCAGCAAGCCAGCAGATTTTAGCGTCTCCACATGCGGGGCGTAAAATTCGCCAGTGCGGTCAGACTGCTCGGCATGGGCACGCAACGCTGGCAGAACTTGCTCGGCTAACTGCACGCGTGCTTTTTCGGCAAGAGTTAAGTTTTCAATAAAGTTTTCGGCTATCAGTTTCATATGGCTATTCTCGCTTTTATTTTTGACACGAGTTGTATTTGGCACGGTTCTAAACCGCTCTCAAATATTGGCTTCTGTCATTCAACAACAAAATGCCAAATTGCACAAGTTTTGAAAGATACATTTGATATAATGCTGTATTCAACGTGGGTTATATTCAGCACGTATACTGAATATAAAGTTGCGCTTTTTTTCTTAAGCGAAAAAAAACGTGATTTCCAGCCAGGGCAACTGTATGCGCCGCACGCCTGAAAATTGTGGCGTTTCCTTTCGCAAAAGGAACGCTCTTTGACTGGGGCAGTTTTGTGGTTAAACAGGTTCGGCTTGGCTGTGGTAATGGCGAAAGTTGGTGGGGGGGGGTAGATTTGGGGTGCATACAGCTATTCAACTCTTATTTTCTTCCTACTATGTTTAATTTTGACGAAATCATTGAACGCCGCACAACCCGCAGTATCAAGTGGGGCTTGTTTGCTCCAGATGTTTTGCCGATGTGGGTCGCAGACATGGACTTTCGCGTGCCTGCCGCGATTGAAACCGCCTTACAGGAGCGTGTCTCGCACGGCATTTTTGGCTACGATTTTCTCTTTGCCGATTTGCAAGAGCGCGTTTGCGAACGCATGGCACGGCTCTACCAATGGAAGATCACACCCGCAGATGTGGTGCTGATTCCCGGCTTGGTAGTTGGGTTTAATGTAGCGGCACGGGCAGTGTGCCAAGCGGGAGACGGTGTGTTGGTACAGCCACCGGTCTATCACCCAATGTTGCACGTGGCAGGCAACCAACAATTGGAAAATCACTTTGCCCCCCTGCAAAAGACGCAAACGGGCAGAATCTTACATTATCAGGTAGATTTACCGGCTTTTGCCCAAGCCATCCGCCCCAACACCCGCTTGTTTTTACTTTGTCACCCACATAATCCGGTGGGGAGAATTTGGAATCAGAGCGAACTGCACGGTATGGCGGAATATTGCATTCAAAATAATGTTATCATTTGCTCGGATGAGATTCACAGCGAGTTGTTGCTGGATGGGCACACCCACACACCACTTGCCGCGCTAGCGCCAGAGATTGCTGACCAAACCATTACGCTCATTGCGCCAAGCAAAACATTCAATATACCCGGCTTGGATTGCGGATTTGCCATCATTCAAAACCCGACCTTACGCAAGCGCTACGAGCAAGCAATGGCAGGTTTGGTACCGCATGTGGTGGGGATGGGCTTGACGGCTGGTTATGCCGCCTTTGGCACGGAAACCGACGCGTGGCTGAAAGCCTTGCTTGCCTACCTGAGTGAGAATGCACGGGTGGTACGCGAATTTGTTGAACAACGCTTGCCAAAAGCAAACTACACTATCCCCGAAGCTACCTATCTCGCTTGGTTAGATTTATCTGGCTATGCGCTGGACATGCCGGCGGCAAAGTTCTTGCTCGAAAAAGCCAAAGTGGGCTTAAACGACGGGGCAATGTTTGGGCTGGGTGGAGAAGGCTTTGTGCGCTTGAATTTTGGCTGTCCGCGTGCAGTTTTGCTTGAAGGGCTGGAACGGATTGCCAATGCGTTATAATCGAGACGGCTGGAAATTGCGAACCTTTTAAATCAAGTAGGAGTCATCAGATGGGTTTTTTTGACTATTTGAACAAATTGTTTAGTGGCAAAGCCGCCAAACCCGCTCGCGAAGTACAAACCTTGCGGATTCGTTGTAATCGCTGTGGAGAAATTGTCAGTGCCGAAGTCAATCTAAACAGCGATTTGAGCCTTGAGTACAATGAAAATGGTAGTATGGTCGGTTATTACTGTCGCAAAGTGGTGATGGGAAAAGCACGCTGTTTTCAACAAATTGAAGTGGTGATGCGCTATAGCCCTAAAAAGCAGTTACTAGACCAAGAAGTGATTGGTGGTGTTGTGCTTGAAAAAGGCGAAGCCGAAGCCAGCGCGTAAGAGTCTTCTTTTTTATTAAAAATCGCTCGGCTCGGGTAGCCACTGCGCCAACCAATTGGGTGTAGTCTCTATCCGAGCCGAGTAGAAGTGATTGACTGAAAAACTAGAGTTTCAGATATGGGTACAAGCCCTGCAAGCCGCCTTCTCGTCCAAAACCACTTTCTTTATATCCGCCAAATGGGCTGGCAGGGTCAAATTTATTGTAGGTATTGCCCCACACCACACCGGCACGGAGTGCCCCCGCCACTTTAAACAATTTGCTTCCTTTGTCGCTCCAAATACCGGCGCTTAGTCCGTATTGCGTGTTGTTGGCTTTTTCAACTGCTTCGGCGGGTGTACGGAAGGTGAGAATCGACAAGACTGGTCCAAAAATTTCTTCTTGGGCGATGGTGTGTGACATGGCGACTTCGGTAAAGATGCTGGGGCGGAAGAAGAAGCCGTGTGCTGGTAATTGACAATCGCACTGCCACAAGTGCGCCCCTTCGCGTTCTCCTTGCGCCACCAACCCCCCAATTTTTTCCATCTGCTGACGGGAGTTGATTGCCCCTACATCGGTGTTTTTGTCTAGCGGATCGCCGACTCGCAAGCTAGCCATACGCACCTTCAATTTTGCCACCACTTGTTCGGCTACACTTTCTTGCACCAGCAGGCGACTGCCAGCACAGCACACTTGCCCTTGGTTGAAGAAAATACCATTGACAATGCCTTCCACCGCTTGGTCGAGCGCGGCATCTTCAAAGATAATGTTTGCACCCTTGCCGCCCAGTTCGAGAGTCAGACGTTTGGGCGTGCCAGCAATGTTTCGTTGAATGATTTTGCCAACTTCGGTTGAGCCGGTAAAGGCAATTTTGTTTACATCGGGGTGGCGCACCAGTGCCGCACCGCTTGCACCCGCCCCATTAATGATATTGACCACACCTGCGGGCAGTTCTGCCTTTTGCAATATTTCAGCGATTTTCATGGCAGTCAGCGGGGTGGTTTCGGCGGGTTTGAGCACCACCGTATTGCCGGCGGCAAGCGCTGGAGCAAGTTTCCACGCCAACATCAACAGCGGAAAATTCCACGGAATAATCTGCCCGGCAACTCCAATGGGGCTTGGATTGGCGCCCGGAAAGGCATAGCTCAGTTTGTCTGCCCAACCAGCATAGTACAGAAAGTGCGCGGCGCACAACGGCACATCAATATCACGCGTTTCCTTGATGGGTTTGCCATTGTCCATGCTTTCTAAGATTGCCAATTCCATCGCGTTTTCTTGAATCAGCCTGCCAATGCGGTACAAATATTTGCCCCGTTCTGTGCCACTCAGTTTGCGCCACACTTTTTCATAAGCTTGGCGGGCGGCTTGCACGGCTTGGTCTACCATTTTTTCATCGGCAGTAGCCACTTCCAAGAGCGTTTCTTCGGTAGCGGGGTTGATGGAAGCAAAGTAGTTTTCGCCTTCCACAAATTTACCGTTGATAAAATGACCGTAGCGCTTTTCAAATTTGACAAAGTCAGGCTTTTCGGGGGCTGGGGCATATTGCCATAAATCACCAAAAAGTAAAGCTGGAATCGAGTCGGGGGCTGGGTTAGTCATTGCTAAAGTCATCTCCACTTTGATAATTGCCGCTGTCGAGTTTTGCCCATTGCATGAGCACATCATTGAGCAAGGCACTTGCCCCAAAGCGGAACCAGTCGGGCGAGAGCCAAGCATCCCCTAGCGTTTCCTTTACCATTACTAGGTAATGCCAAGCCTGCTTGGCGGTGCGAATCCCGCCGGCGGGTTTCATACCCACCATTTTGCCCGTTTTTAAATAGTGGTCACGAATGGTTTCGAGCATGACTAGGGTGACGGGCATGGTTGCGGCGGGTTGTACTTTGCCGGTGCTGGTTTTAATAAAATCCGCACCCGCATCAATGGCGATTTGGCTGGCTTTGCGCACTTGGTCATACGTACCCAACTCGCCAGTCTCTAAAATAACTTTTAGATGGGCTGAGCCACAGGCTGATTTGGTGGCGGCAACTTCGTCAAAGGTAAAGTTGTAGTTGCCACGCAAAAATTCACCGCGACTAATCACCATATCAATTTCATCTGCCCCAGCGGCAACTGTATCGCGCACTTCTTGCAAACGCATGGAGAGTTCCGCTTGTCCACTGGGGAAGTAAGTGGCAACTGCGGCAACGTTTACGGGAGCGCTACCCAGCACTTGGCGGGCAACTCGCACCATTGGCGGGNNCACCGCGGCAACAGAGGGTACACCGGCTAGGTGAGTGGCGGGGCGCACTGCTTTTTGGCAAAGTTGTTGCACTTTGCCGGGCGTATCCATTCCTTCGAGGGTGGTCAAGTCAATCATGCGGGTAATCAGGGCAAGCGCGGCACGCTTGCTTTCATTTTTGATACTGCGGGTGGTAAAACCTGCCGCACGTGCTTCGACCTGAATCTGGTCAACTGTGGGGGTTGCGGGGGGGGCGTACATAGATTTAAAAGTTAGTAGATGTAAAGAAAAGTAAAAAGTCAGCCTTTCCTGAATTTAATAAGCTTATCTTCCGCGCCCAATGTACTATCTCCAATACGGACAATTGCTGTAGGTGTGCCGAACATCACCCGTGTCGGAGAATAACAGGCTCTCGCTTAGGGTAAGGTGTAGCTGTGATAGTGATGCCCAAAACTGAGTTGATTAAAGGGCCAATAGACAAACATCACCTTGCCAACCAAGCGTTCAATCTTTAATGCACCAAACGAACGTGAGTCGGATGAGTTGTTGCGATTGTCGCCCATTACAAATACTTCGTCGTCCTTGAGCGTTAGGGGCGCCAATGTGCCGCCACTAAACATTGGTTCTTTAATGTACGGCTCGTTTTCTAATACTTGCCCATTAATGAGCACTTGCCCATCGCGAATTTCGATTGTCTCGCCAGGCATACCGATGATGCGCTTAATGTAATCGGTTTCGGCGGCTTTGCCAATCAGCCGTTCCCATGTATTGGCAATCGTGCTGGAGGGGGGAACTAGTACCACCACATCTCCCCGTTGGGGTGAACCCCAGAAGTAGGGCACACGACTCACAGCGATAAATTGCCCTTCATGGTAGGTGTTATCCATGCTTTGCCCGTGAATTTTAAAGCGCGGCAAAAAGAAATTAACTGCAAAAAAGATGAGCGCGGTGAGTAGCAAAGTTTCCATGACTTCGCGTGCCAAAAGCCAAGCGCCTTTGGTAGCAGGCTCAGCCAATTGGCGTTGGATGGCTGGGTCACTGGGCCAGTACACAGGTTCGGGCGAGAAACTCGGCACGGCGGGTAGGTCTGGCTCTGCTGGAAAGGCTGGGGGTAGGTCAAACTCGTCCATATCTATCAGAATTTTCTGGCTAACATTTTTCAACAAAGTTGCGCAAAATTTGCAATCCGACCTGTTGGCTTTTTTCGGGGTGAAACTGCACGCCATAGACATTGCCACGCGCAACCACACTGGTGTAGGCATGTCCGTAATCGGTCAAGGCTAGGCTGTCGCTGGCATCGGCGGGGACACAGTAGTAACTGTGGTTAAAGTAAGCATAGCTATTGCTGGGTAAATCTGCCAAGAGCGGGTGGGAACGTTGCGGGAGCAGGATATTCCAGCCCGTGTGGGGAACGTGTAGATGGGTGTGGGTAAAGCGCGTCACTTTGCCCGCTAGCAAGCCTAGCCCAGCAAATTGCCCTAGCTCGTCACTGCTCTCAAAAAGCATTTGCATACCCACACAAATTCCCAAGAGCGGTTTGCTATGCGCTAGTTCGGCAATCACCGTTTGCAAATTGGCAGATTGTACGCCGCGCATACAGTCGCCAAAAGCGCCTACACCGGGCAAAACCACTTTATCCGCCGCCCATAACTGCGCCGGGTCGGTGGTTAGCTGTACTTTTGCGCCCACTGCTTGCAAGGCTTTTTCGACTGAGCGGATATTGCCCACCCCGTGGTCTATCAATGCGATGTTTGTCATACAATTGCCTATAGGGTGCCCTTGGTGCTGGGAATTGCCCCCGCACGGCGCGGGTCTATTTGGATTGCCATATCCAGCGCACGCGCGAGTGCTTTGAACAACGCTTCGGCTTGGTGATGGTCATCGCGCCCATAGAACACTTCGGCATGAAGGGTCGCGCCAAGCTTGACAGCAAGCGATTCAAAGAAGTGTTCGACTAGGCTGGTGGGGAACTGCCCGATGCTGGGGGTGTGCCATTGGGCGTGAAAGACGGAGTAGGGGCGACCCGAAAGGTCAATCACCACTCGCGCCAAACACTCATCCATCGGGGTATATGCCCAACCCGTGCGCACCAGCCCAGCTTTGTCACCGAGCGCTTGCGCCAGCACTTGCCCCAACACTAGCGCCGTATCTTCAATGGTGTGGTGGCTGTCAATGTGCAAATCGCCGTTCACCCGCACGGTTAAATCAAACAAGCCGTGTACGGCAACAGCAGTGAGCATGTGGTCTAAAAAGCCGACACCGGTTTGAATGTCGTGTTTACCCGTGCCATCTACATTTATAGTGATGGTGATATCTGTTTCGCGGGTTTTGCGAGAAAGGGTGGCGATTCGCATCATAGGGTGATTCGTGAGCAAACAGAGCGGCAGGTATTTTATACTCGGCGCCCGTAAAAATTGCAACTTTTTTGTAAGGGAGAAAGCACAATTTAATAATCAGTACGGTTACTGAATATAAACCTTGCCGATTATAGCACTTTTGCCCAAAGCTTGCCGTGATTGACAGGTATTAAGGAGTATAATCTTTGCACTTGATACAGCCGAAGTTTTAGACATTTTAGCTACATCAAGCTTTCAATTCTGGTGAGAGTCATAAAACCTGCCGAACCTTGCACTACTCACACCAAGCCTGTATTGGACATGGGTCAGATTTGCGCTTTTTTATCTAAATCCGTGTCAAATATACCCTATAGGAGCATTCTAAATGAACGAGCAGACCACCCACGCGCTCACGCCTGATAAAGTAGAAGCTTTGTTGACCACATTGCGCACCCGTTTTGAACAGCAGATGCACCGTCACGCTGGAATCACCTGGCAAGTTGTACAAATCAAATTACAAACGCAACCGCAAAAGTTGTGGACACTGTATGAAATGGAAGGCACGGGTGGGGAGCCGGATGTGGTGGGGCAGGATGCTGGCACGGCAGAAATTCTATTTTTCGATTGTGCGGTAGAAAGCCCGAAAGGACGGCGCAGTTTGTGTTATGACCGTGCGGCGCTAGATGCGCGAAAGGAACATAAACCGGAAAATAGCGCGATGGATCTGGTCAATGAGTGGGGAGCGGAGCTACTGGACGAGGAACAATACCGCACCTTGCAAAATTTGGGCAGGTTTGACAGCAAAACATCCAGTTGGCTCAAAACCCCTAGCCGGATTCGGGCTTTGGGCGGGGCGATTTTTGGCGATTGCCGTTATGAGCACGTGTTTGTCTACCACAACGGCGCAGAGTCTTACTACGCCGCCCGCGGCTTCCGGTGCTGTTTGCGGGTATGAAATGGCGGGATGTGAGCTTCTCTTGCGGTTCATTTGGCAAAGCACTCACCTATCAAACGGTTTTATCCACTCGAAACTTCGGCGCTGTTCAAAATTGGGTCTTTTAGGGTAACGGCGCTTTGTTATACGGGCTATCCCCGACAGTAGTGACTTTGGGGATGTGTGCCGGAGATAAAAGTTGCGTTTTTTCCCTTAAGGGAAAAAGCGTAATTTCCATGCGTGTCGAATACAGCCAAGTATGCAACGCTTTTATCTGCCTGCAAACTGATTGGGCAAATGGGAAAACTGCCGGATACGGGATATCCCTAATGGGTAGTGCATATCCCGTATCTACAAATTCCGCTGGGTGGTAAACGCAATGGGAAAGAAAGCCACCCAGCAAGTGCCTACCCCATCAAGTTGTCACCCGATTTTCGGCAATGACCCGACTATACCACTCGCCACTGTCTTTGATGGTACGTTGCTGGGTATCATAATCCACGCGAACAATGCCAAAACGCTTGGAGTAGCCATAGCCCCATTCAAAGTTATCGAGCAGTGACCAGACAAAATAACCCCGNNCTGAATAAAGTGTTGTTTCAGGTAATCCAGGCGGCGTGTATCGTGAATCTTGCCATCTGGGGTGACTACATCGGCAAATGATGCGCCGTTCTCGGTGATGAAAATGGGCGGCACACGATAATCCCGCGAGATTTTGTTCAACAGGCGGCGCAAGGCAGGCGCACACACTTCCCAACCCATTTCGGTATATTCCGCGCCAGCCACTTGCTTGACATGCCCAGCGGCGTTGTACAGATTGCGCGAGTAGTAGTTAATCCCCAGAAAATCCAACTGTTGGCTGATGAGTGCCATATCGCCCGGGTGGATTTGTGGCATTCCGCCAGCTTCTGCCGCCTGCGCCGGGTGATAGTGTCCCTTGAAAAGTGGGTGCAGAAAGGTGGTTTCGTTGATTTGCCAGGCGTGCTCGGCATTGCGGGTAGCGGCTGGGTCTTCATCTGCCGCCTCCGCCGTCCACTGGTTGAGCACAATCCCCACTTGCAGGTTGGCATCCGCTCCGCGCAAGGCTTGCACCGCCAAGCCGTGTGCCACCATCAGGTTGTGCGCCACCTGCTTTGCCGTGCGTAAATCGCGCACGCCCGGCGCATGGTCTCCGCTCAAGTAGCCGACAAAGGCAATCACATTCGGCTCGTTGAAAGTTGTCCAATAGCGCACGCGGTCGCTCAAACGCTTTGCCAGCATGGCGGCGTAATCGGCGAAATAATGGCAGACATCGCGGTTGAGCCAGCCGCCCATCTCGTACAGTGCTTGTGGCAAGTCCCAATGGTGCAGGGTGAGAAAAGGCTGAATGTTGGCGGCAAGTAGGCGGTCTACCAGTCGGTCGTAAAAATCCAGCCCGGCTAAATTGGCGGTGTCGCGCCCTTGCGGCAGAACACGCGGCCAGGCAACGCTAAATCGGTAGGCTTTAATGCCGATTTGACGCATCAGCGCAATATCTTGCGGGTAGCGGTGGTAGTGGTCGCAAGCGACATCGCCGGTGTCGCCATTGAACACATTGCCGGGCGTGTGGCTAAAGCGGTCCCAGATGGATTCGCCTTTGCCATCGGCATTCCAAGCGCCTTCGATTTGGTAGGAGGCGGTGGCGGCGCCCCAAAGAAAGTTGTGGGGAAAAGGGTAGTCGGTCATAAAATTTTCCTTAGGATGTTTATCAGCGGTGTATTCTCAACGCTATTTCCAATCAGCCGGAGGAGCGCCGAATGGTCATTGTGCGCCCTGTCGAATAAATTGAAGGGAAAAAGCGGCTATTTTTACATGTTCACCTGAAAAACCCGTCAGCGCCGCCTAGTGGCTGTGACAACCGCACGATTCGCGGATGATGAGTTCAGTGGGCAGTACCCAGCGGGGCTGGACAGGTTGTTTACGGATGAGACGCACCAACACGCGCACGGCTTCCAAGCCGACCTGTTCGGTGGGGGCGCGAACAGTGGTGAGTAGCGGAAGCATTGTGCTGGCAAATTCCTGGTCATCGAAGCCAACAAGCGCAATTTCATCGGGGACGCGCCTGCCCGCTTGGCGAAGCGCCAGCAAAACACCGACTGCGGCATCATCCGCTCCGGCAAAGACTGCATCAAATGCCAGACCTTTGTCTAGCAATTGCGCCAACGCCTGCCGGGCTTCGTGGCGATTAAAGCCGCCGCCAGTGATTAGGCTGGAGTCTAGCGGAATATTGTGGGCTTGCAGTGATTCGCAGTAGCCTTGTTCGCGCCACCCGGAGTCTTCGTGTCCTTGCGGTCCGCGCAGGAACAAAATTCGGCGGCAACCATGCACTTCGATTAGGTGATCTACAATCCTGCGTGCGCCATTTTTATTTTCAATGGTAACGACGGGTAGGTCAATACCGCTGGGGGGCGTCTGATATAGCAGAACCGCCGGAAAGCCAGTATTGGACAGGCGAGAAAGCTCGCGAGCATCTAAACTGTCGGTGAAGACTAGCAGTCCATCGGTGTTGTGTTCTGCCAAAGGACGGCGGGGCATACCGCGCGTGTTGGGATTGCGGGTGGTGTGTACCAGCAGGTCATAACCGGCTTCGCTGGCGGCAGTTTCCACCCCGCGCAACAACGGCTGGAAGAATGCGCCACTAATCTCCGGCAGGAGCAAGCCGAGCGTGTCGGTTTTGCGGCTGGCGAGCGTGCGTGCCGCGGCGTGCGGGCGGTAGTCTAATGCTTCCACTGCCAGCCGCACCCGCAAGGCGGTTTCTTCGTCCACCATTGCGGTAGCATTCAGCACGCGGCTAACGGTGGCAATCGAAACGCCAGCTTTTTCAGCGACATCCGCGATGGTGGGGCGAGCGGGGGAAGTTTTTATCGTAGTCATGGGTCATGTAAGCGCTTACATGAGTGTATAACAGATTAGCTGAGTTGTCAATTGTGGCGGCTTTTCCGGGGCGCGGTTCAGTTTTTCGGAGAAT
>DKKK01000072.1 GCA_002455215.1 Anaerolineales bacterium UBA6668
CTCCGAAAAACTGAACTGCACCCGAGCGAAAAAGTCGCCTTGCACAAAATTCAAGAATGTGTAAAATTTGAAAACAATTTTTACAGGCATATAAACCCACCATGAAATACCACATCGAAACTTTTGGCTGTCAAATGAACACTGCCGATTCCCAGCGTTTGGCATCGGAATTGGAAAAACTAGGCTTAAGCGTTGCCGAAGCGGACGACGTCGCCGATGTAATGGTGGTCAATACCTGCGTGGTGCGTCAGCAAGCCGAAGACCGCGCCATTGGCTGGGCATACCGCGCCAGCCAACTCAAACAGAACAACCCCAATTTGGTAATTGGCATGATGGGCTGTTTGGTGGGGGTAAAGGGCAACAAAAAAATTGCCAAATTATTTCCCAATGTAGATGTGTTCATGTCTCCCAGTGACCCACAGCCAATGGTAGATTACCTGCTGGAAAACGCCTTGCAACGCCGGGAAGCGGACGAAACCCTAGCTCGCCACCACCTGCAAGACAATCTGGAACTGCACCAGCCCCTGCTGTTGCCTACCCATGAGCGGGGTAATCTCATTGCGGCACATGTTCCCATTGTGTACGGGTGCTCTCATGCGTGTACGTTCTGCATTATCCCCTTCCGCCGCGGTATTGAACGCAGTCGTCCAGTGGGGGAAATCGCCGCCGAAGTGCGGAGCTTGGTGGCGCAAGGCGTGCGCGAAGTGACCTTGCTGGGGCAAATTGTGGACCGCTACGGCTATGATGTGCCCGATGGTCCCAACCTAGAACAACTCCTGCGTGTTTTACATGAGATAGACGGCTTGCAACGTATTCGTTTTCTCACCAGCCACCCTAACTACATGACCGATGCGCTCTTGCAAACGGTGGCGGAACTACCCAAAGTGATGGAACACATCGAAGTGCCCGTGCAAGCCGGGGATGATGATGTCCTGGATGCGATGAAACGGGGCTACACCACCAGTGAATATCGCCAGTTGGTGGCGCGGATTCGGGCGACCATTCCTAATGTCGCTATTCACTGCGACATTATTGTCGGCTTTCCGGGCGAAACTGAAGCGCAGTTCCAAAAGACCTACGACTTACTGGCAGATCTAAAACTGGACAAAGTTCACCTTGCTCGCTACTCTGAGCGGGAAGGCACGGTTGCTTCGCGCCGGATGAACGATGATGTATCGGAAGCGGAGAAAAAGCGGCGTTTACTGGCAATTGAAGATATGCAACGTGAAGTGCAAAGGGAAATCAATGCCCGCTTTTTGGGGCAAGAAGTGGAAATTTTGGTGGAAGGGAAGGTAAAAGACTTGTGGAGTGGACGTACCCGCAATAACAAATTGGTACATTTTGACAGCGCGGAAAATCTGCTGGGGCAGGTGGTGCGGGTGAAGATTGTGCATACCAGCCCTTATTCCATGAAAGGACAATACGGCGATGACCCTGCTACTCCCGATGTGCCGGAAGTAATAGAATTGCCGGTTTTGGGTGGCTAGGCTAGCGTTTTCTCCAATCCAATAAAATTTTACGCCACCAAACGCGCCACCACGGGCGTATCAGCGTGCGTAATGGCACATATAAGCCGAACAAGCCAAATCCGAGCAGTGCGATTAGCATCCCACGCCACAAAGCGCTCCCCGCTTGTTGGGTCAGTTCGCTCGGGCTAATTTGCATTTGGGGTGGAACACGGGTGACGCTTGGGGCAGTTGGGTTGGCGGTGCGTGGCGGGAGCGTTGCATGGGGTGNNGCGTTTCGGTTGGCACAATCGGGCTGTCGTTTTGCACCCGCACACTGCCCACTCGCGTTTCCTGCGCCAATTCCTGCCCCGCCAAATATACGTTCAATCGCAATTGATAATTCCCATCGCTGATTTGCGTGGTGTCCCACAAGGTCAGAATACCATCCGCAGGCAGATTTTCCCCACTTGTCAGCAAAAACCAAGTGTCGGTGGCGTTGGGAGCGTAGGTGAATTCCAGTTCGTAGCGGGTAACTGCGGTCAAAGCCCCTTGCACGCGAATCGGTACAATCCCGTTCAGCACTGCGCCATTTTGCGGCTCNNACATCAGTGCCACCAGCCACCAGCACGCACGCTTATTCATGCTGGACACGCTTCGCCAAATCTACCACATGCGCTTGCGTGGCTGAGCATAGCGCCACTGTAGCAATTTCAAAAACCGCATTCGGTGCGCCCGCCGCTACCCACACACTTTCAAAGGCTTGCAGGTCGCTATCCAGAAAAATTGGGAGCGGGTTTACCAAGCCGAAGGGGGAAACGCCGCCAATAGCAAAGCCGGTAGCTTGGCGGGTGATTTCGGCATTGGCGCGTTGTACGTGCTTGCGGGAAACGCCCAGCAGGTCGGCGAGTTTGCGCTCGTCCAACTGGTTCGCCCCGCTCACTAGGCACATCACCGCTTGCTCTGCGGCGACAAACAGCAAACTCTTGACAATGCGGGCAACTTGGCAATTTACCGCATCGGCGGCTTCTTGGGCAGTGCGCGTGCTTTGGTCAAACTCAATAATTTGGCATTGTAGACCTTTTTCGCGCAAGGCCTGTTCGACACGTAGGGTGGAGGGAGAAGGGGGCATAGCTAGGTTTATCCTGTGTTACATTCGACACGAATAGAAATTGCGTTTTCCATTAAGGAGCAATGCACAATTTTGCCCTTGTCGAATACCGTATTTTACTGGAAAGTGTGGGTTATTCAAGAGCGTTTTTGCTTTCCATCTGTGAATGATAAACGAATACAGTTAATAACGTTGGCATTTTGGGTGCGCCGATGTTATTCGGATTTTGGAGTAAATGTGGTAAAATTTTTTTAC